>DAIRWA010000050.1:0-8875 GCA_036802545.1 Bacillota bacterium
GCGGATAGCGACCCCTTCCGCCGTCACAAGGAGCATCTCGTCTTCTCTGTTGACGATGCGCATAACCGACAGGGGCCCGCTCTTTTCGCTTACCTTAAGCGCTATGACCCCTCCCCCGCCGCGCCTGTGCAAGGGAAACTCGTGTACTTGCGTAAGCTTGCCGTAACCCATGAGGCTCACCAGTAAAACGAGTCCACCCTTGAATGGTGTGTCAGCGCCAATCACATAGTCATCTTTCTTGAGGCGTATGCCGATGACTCCGGCAGCCTCTCGCCCCATAGAACGGACATCATCTACGGCAAATCGGATTGTCTTCCCGTCAGCCGTAGATATGAGCATCTCGTCTTCAGAGGTGACGCGCTTCACTTGGATTAGAGAATCGCCTTGTTTGATAGTAAGCGCCCTTATACCTGACCTCCGAATGTTGGCAAAGTCAGACAATAGAGTCCTCTTGCATATGCCGTTCCTGGTGACGAAGAACAAGTCTCCTTCCTCGGTACGATTCACAGGAACGGGGATCAGAGCGGTGACGCGTTCGTCCTCGTCAAGCTGCACCAAGCGCGAGACCAGATGCCCTTTGGCCTGCTTGCCTGCTTCGGGTATGTCGTAGACCCTCAGCCAATAGACCTTGCCCGCAGTCGTGAAGAGCAATAAAGATTGCCTGGTGGTTACGGTTAGGACTCTCTCCACCCAGTCTTGGTCTCTGGTCTGCATCGCGGTAGCTCCCATCCCGCCGCGCCGCTGGCTCCGGTACAAGGATAGGGGCATCCGCTTGATGTAACCCCTTCGTGTCAGAAGTACAGTTACTTCCTCTTCGATAATGAGTTCTTCGTCTGTGACATCGTCCATGGCATCGATAATGCGGGTTCTCCGGGGATCCGCAAACGCTTTCTTGACGTCCCTGAGTTCTTTTTTCACGATCCCCATTACCATCCGTTCGGAACCCAAAACAGCTCGAAGGTACTCTATCTCCTTTAGAAGCTGCCGCCTCTCCTCGATGATCTTGTCTCTTTCGAGTCCCGTAAGGCGCTCTAACCGCATGTCCAGAATAGCCTTGGCCTGAACGTCATCGAGACCAAACCGATCCATCAGTCCCTTGTGAGCGACCTGGGGGTTAGCCGAGGCTCGAATCAAGGCTATGACTTCATCCAGGTTGTCCAGTGCTATAACCAAGCCCGCCAGGATATGGGCCCTTGCTTCCGCCTTCTTGAGCTCAAACTTGGTGCGTCTGATGATGACGTCTTTCCGGTGCATCAGGTAGTGCCACAACATGCCCTTCAGCTGCAGAACTTGGGGCCGTCCATCCACCAAAGCAAGCATGATGCCGCCGAAACTGGTTTGTAGGTTTGTGTGCCTGAAAAGCTGATTAAGGACCACTTCAGCTTCAGCGTCGCGGCGAACCTCGATAACGACTCGGAGCCCTTCCCTTTTATCGCTTTCATCTCGAAGGTCGGTTATGCCCTGTACTTTCTTATCCCTCACCAAAGAGGCGATAGACTCGATGAGACGGGCTTTGTTCACCTGATAAGGCAGTTCGTCCACGATAATCGTCTGTTTGCCGTTCTTCTCACGCTCTATCCGTGTTCTTGCGCGAACGGTAAGGATGCCGCGCCCAGTAGTGTACAGAGAACGGATCCTGTCAGAACCCACGACCAGCGCTCCGGTAGGAAAGTCGGGCCCTTGTATGTATTGCATTAGCTCCAAAGAGCTTAGATCCGGGTTGTCAATAAGCGCCCCAAGCGCGTCGACCACCTCGCCCAAGTTGTGAGGAGGTATGTTCGTGGCCATTCCAACCGCGATGCCCACTGAACCATTGATCAGCAGGTTGGGTATTCGAGAGGGCAGAACGGCCGGTTCTTTCAGACTCTCGTCAAAGTTTGGCAACCAGTCTACTGTTTCCTTGTCTAAGTCAACAAGCAGTTCCTCGGCCATGGCGGCAAGTCTGGCTTCGGTGTATCTTTGCGCCGCGGCCGGGTCTCCATCCACCGAGCCAAAGTTGCCGTGTCCGTCAACAAGCGGGTAACGCAGGTTGAACGGCTGAGCCATGCGGACCAAAGCATCGTAGATGGCCGACTCGCCGTGAGGGTGGTACTTACCCATGGTTTCGCCGACGATCCTCGCGCATTTCTTGTGGGGCTTATCGTGGCGGAGCGAGAGATCATCCATGGCGTAGATGATTCGCCGCTGAACGGGCTTAAGTCCGTCACGGACATCAGGCAAGGCACGGGAGACTATCACGCTCATCGAGTAATCGATGAAAGAGCGGGTCATCTCGTCCTCTATCAGTGTCGGGACTATTTGGGTTCTATCCTGTGCCATAAAAATGCCTCCTAGGCTATGGTGTCAAGGTTTTTGACCAGGTGCGCATTGGTTTCTATGAACTGTCGCCTTGGTTCGACCTTGTCGCCCATGAGGACCGTGAAAACGTTATCGGCCGCCATCACGTCTTGCACCTCAACTCGCCTCAGTGTCCTGGTTTCGGGGTCCATCGTGGTCTCCCATAGCTGGTGGTAGTCCATTTCGCCTAAGCCTTTGTACCGCTGGATGCCGATCCCCTGCCGCCCGGTCTTCTCCAGATACTGCTCCAATTCTTCATCGGAGTGGAGGTACTTCTCGGATCTGCCTCGTTTGACCATATAGAGGGGCGGCTCGGCAATGTAAAGATAACCGGCATCGATCAAACCCGGCATATACCGGAAGAAGAAAGTCAGGAGCAGAGTCCGGATGTGGCTACCGTCTACGTCCGCGTCGGTCATGCTGATGATCTTGTGGTAGCGCGCTTTGCTGATATCGAAATCCTCACCGATACCGGTGCCGATAGCTGTAATCAAAGAGCGGATCTCCTCGTGAGCAAGAGCTCTGTCAAGTCGGGCTTTTTCCACGTTAAGGATTTTGCCTCTTAAGGGTAGCACGGCCTGAAAGTGACGGTCTCTCCCCTGTTTGGCGGACCCGCCGGCTGAGTCTCCTTCAACTAGAAAGAGCTCGGCATTGCGTGGGTCTCGGGTGCTGCAGTCGGTCAACTTGCCTGGGAGCGACGTAATCTCGAGAGCTCCCTTCCGCTTGGTCAGTTCTCGTGCCTGTCTGGCGGCTTCCCTGGCCCGCCCGGCAAGGATGGCCTTTTGAACGATGCTCTTGGCCAATCCCGTGTTGTCCTCGAAATAGACCGTAAGGATCTCGGTGACCGCGGCTTGAACGATCCCGGCCACCTCCGAATTTCCCAGTTTCGTCTTTGTCTGGCCCTCGAACTGGGGATCCGGTACCTTAACGTGCAATACCGCGACGATGCCTTCCCTGACATCTTCGCCTGACAGGTTTGCGTCGCCGGCCTTCAAACCACCCGCTTTGCGCCCTACTTCGTTTATCACCCTTGTCAAAGCCGCTTTGAACCCGGCTTCATGAGTCCCGCCCTCGTGGGTGCGGATGGTGTTTGCGTACGACATCAGGTTCTCGGCAAAACTGTCGTTATATTGAAACGCGAAGTCTATGTCTATGCCGTCTCGAAACACCGAACCGATGATTGGGTTCTTGTGAAGGACATCTTTCTTACTGTTGAGGATCTTGACGAATTCCTCGATGCCCCCTGTAAATTGGTGCGTAACGCTCCTGTCCGTGCGTTCGTCGAAAAGAACTATCTCTAACCCGCGGTTTAGGTACGCGAGTTCGCGAAGACGCATAGAAATCGTATCGAAGTTGAAACCCAGCTCATCAAAAATCTCGGCATCCGGCATGAACCGGGTTGTTGTGCCCGTCTCTTTCGTCTTGCCGATGACCTTCAGTGGTTCAACCGTCTTGCCGCGCTCAAATTTGATCCAATGGATCTTACCGTCCATCTTAACGGTTACCTCCATGAACGCGGACAGCGCGTTTACCGCCGATACGCCAACGCCGTGGAGACCGCCTGATACCTTGTAAGCCCCGCCTCCAAATTTCGAGCCGGCATGAAGTCTCGTCATGGCTATCTCGACAGCGGGAATACCTACCTCGGGATGAATTCCTACGGGAATCCCTCGCCCGTCGTCCTTGACTGTCGCGGTTCCGTCGCTGTTAAGAATCACGTCTATGCGGGTGCAATATCCGTTCAAGGCTTCGTCCACGCTGTTGTCAATCACTTCGTACAGACAGTGGTGGAGGCCTTGAGTAGCGGTAGTCCCGATATACATACCGGGACGACGTCTAACCGCCTCGAGCCCCTCGAGTATTTTAATCTGTTGAGCTCCGTATTCTTGCGTAAGGTCAATGCCTTCGTTCAACGTACCCCACCTCTCACACATCTTACCATATCAGACAGGTTTGTCCGAACTTACGTTTGCTCTAATCTTCTCTTTAGACTTCTTAGGGGGCCTGGGAGCAACATGACTTGATCCGAGGTAAGTAGCATTATCTTGGGCTCTTCGGAGGTCTCTACGAGAAAGCCGTGAGCCCGCGCGTACCCAACCAACTCACGATTGTTCACGGAATTCTTGGCGTTTCTCCAGTCAAGGGCCACGATTACCGCGTCCCCGTCTACTACCGTTCCGGCGCCTATGTCGCGAAATTTCATGCCCTAAGACGTCACTCCTTCCTAAGTATTGCAGCGAGCCTTACGCCCAGAATAGTCGACATGTCCCGCTCTCGAATGTCTTCGGCTTTCTTGCCCGACCGGAGTGACGCCAGCTTGGTCCCGGCCTCTGTCACGTGCGCTGGCCTGCGCTGTCTCCTAGGCGCCTGGGATAAGCCGGAACGGATAAGACCGATCCAACAAGACTCCAGCTCGGTGCGAGCTCTCTCGACCAACCACTCATCGGTTATGCTCAAAGCTTGGCATACCGCCTGGTTTGTCAAATACGGCCTCTCGCCAAGCACGGCTACCGCCTGTTTATACACGTAGAATTCCCTGCGGGCCTTGCACATAGGACACTCTTTCTTGATCTCGGGGAAAAAGTAGCCACAGCGAGGACACGATCTGTAACCCTTTGCCGCCAAAGACGATACGCGATGCCGCATGGTCTCCCTCAATCTCGAAAAAACCTCCGAGAGGTCTCCGTCCACATCCGCGGAAGACCGTCTTGTGCGGCGCTCTTGCTTACGTCTGACGCGTCTTACGTAATGCCCTTCTGCCTTTGAGATCTGTCGCCAAAGGTGTTCAGAAAAACGAATGTCCCGGAAATATGCTCCGCCTAGGGCGTGGTTTACCTTGCCCAATATGCTTGTCGCCATGAAGGTGAGTTCTTGAGACCACACTGAAGAAGATGTGGCGACGTACAACACATCTCCGTCTATACGCCTGGGGAAGGCGTTTTGAGCTATCTCGCCTACAATGCTGTGCCACAACATGTACACTTGGTACTTCCGAGCCTTCTGGATGAGGCCCAGATCCCCCAGATTCTTGTCTAGGACATCCCGCAGGGTCGAAGGCGCTGTCATACGGGTTTCACCGAGTCTTCGTTGACGGCGTACATGTTTACCTTGTCCCGTGCGATTGTCATAGGGTCGGTTGATGTAAGCAGGATCTGATGCCCGAAATCGCACAAAGAAAGCACTTTCTGTCTTCGGCTCTCGTCCAGTTCAGAGAAAACGTCATCCAGAAGAAGCGCAGGTTTTCTACCGAAAGTCTCTTCCAGGGCTAGTGCCTCGGCCATCCTAAGGGCCAGCGCCACGCTGCGTTGCTCCCCTTGAGAACCGAAATACCTCACCGTCTTGTCGCCGAAGGTTATGGCGATGTCGTCTCGGTGAGGGCCAATCAGAGTCACTCCCCGGTCCCTCTCTTGGACTTTCATCTGCGAAAGTCTTTCGCGAAAGAAAGGGGCCATCTCTTCAGGACTGCCCGGCAAGTCTCCCATGGAAGACGAGTACCTGACGATGCACTGATCGCCTGCGATAAAGCTGTAGGTCTCCGCTACTTGCCGTGAAAAGGTGGACATAAGAGCTAGCCTGCAATTAAGCACCGTAGCCCCTGCGGATATCAATATCTCATCCAGGCCTTGAAGAGTCTTGTCCCACGCGACGCTCATGAATGCCTTCTTCAATACCACATTCCTCCGAGCCACAGTATCTTCGTACTTGGCCAGGTGCTTACCATAGGCCGGATCTATGCGGGAAAGCAGCGAATCGAGGAACTTTCGCCTCAAGCCGGATCCCCTTTTCACCATGTAGAGATCGTCGGGCGAAAAATACACGCACGGAAAATGGGCCAACAGCTCGAGCCGTTTTCCAGGTCTATCGTCTATGAGCACGCGCCGGCGAAGCGTGGGACTTACCAGAGTCTCTATTTTGATATAAGTAGTCTCATCGGCTTCGTCGATTCGCCCTCCCAAGGCAAATCGAGTCGTCCCCCATCTGGCCAGGTCCAGAATCCGCTCGGCCCGAGGCGAACTCAGAGTTGATAAATAATAGCAAGCCTCGAGCAAGTTGGTCTTGCCCTGGGCGTTTTTCCCGAAAAACAGAGACACACCCGGAGTCAAGGTAAGCTCCAGGTGAGTGTAGTTACGAAAATCATCCGCGTATAGATAGGATAGAGTCACGCTTTAGAACGTACCTTTCGGGCTGCTCATAGGCATTACCACATACGTAGCTTCTACGATGGCTTTACCCTCTTCTTCCTCTTTGTCATCTACCGGCTCAAGTTTCATGGGACTTACCAGCCCAGAAATTCCTAAGAAAGTATCCTGAGTGCCTATTTTATCAAGGGCTTGGAGTATGTACCTGTGCTGAACCCAAATCTCAACGTCTTCGCCGTTTATGATAGCCGGAAACGATTCCTCCATCCGTCCCTTCTCAGGTGAGCCGGCCTTCACAGTAAGAGTGCCTGCATCTTTATGTAATATGATTCGCATGGCGCGATCTTCTTCACTGGCTACAATAGCAGCCCTGGAAGCTGCCCTGAGAAGACTCTCGGTCGGAACCCGTGCCGACGACGAGAATACTTTCCTTATCACCTGTTCGTACGGGTAATATTGTCCTTCTATCAGTCTAGAGAAGCAAGACATGGACTTAGTTGAGAGGTAAATGTGGTTCTCGGCTATAATGAGCTCAATCTCATCATCGTTCTCTGAGTCTGACAATCGGGCTATGTCTGAAAGGACATTGGCAGAGATGATAGCCCGCGCTTCTTTGCCTTGAACGTTAGCCACAGCTCTGGACAGGGCAAACTGGTCAGTGCTTACAATCACAAATCGGTCATCCTTAAACTCGAGGAAACAAGCCCCCCATAACGGCCTAGCTGGATTAGCCACCGCGCTCGTAGCGCCGACTCTCACCATTTCCCGGAAAAGATCGGCTTTCAGTGTGACCTTCTCCCCATTCTTGCCTTCCGGCCATTTCGGGAAATCGTCCGCGGGAACAGCGTTAAGAACCATCTCGGAACTACCGGCTCGCACAACCAGCGCCCATGCGGATTCGTCTAAACTTAAATTCACTTCGCCGGTTGAAATTGTCCTCACCACGTCTTCAAGAATCTTAGATGAAACGACCACAGAGCCGGGCGATGACACTTGGGCTTCGGCTGATACTCTTACGCCCCAATCGAGATTTGTGCCTGAGAAAACCAGTCTATCGGAGATGGCCTCTATCAGGCACCCTTTTATCGCGGGAAAGGTGCTCCTGGAAGGGATCGGACGAGACGCCGTCCGGACTAGCCACTGGAGACTGTCTTTTTGTATGGTTACGTTCACCTGATCTTTTCCCCCTTCTCGAAACGAAGCGTTTGATGTTCTTCAGATTTCTTCCTTATTCTTAGTCTTCTCTTTGTGGATTATATAAAACAGTAGTAGTAGTAGTCGCTGTCAACATGTTCATAACCCATGATTCGAGCAGTTAGATATCATTTCCTTCCCTGTGAACCGTATGTGAACGTCCTGTGGATGGAGGTGGATAACTTGACGTCCTATCGGCCGGTTCCCCTAGTTGTGAACAGGTTTTCCACAGCTGGGGGGGAAAAGCTAACAACGTCATCCACAATCTACGCACAGGCGGGGCTAGCCTTCGCGAATCCGCCTGATAAGCTCTTGAAGAGTCTCCTCTAGGTCAGGGTTTTCCTTCCGTTCCCTTTCCAGCTTGTCATAGGCGTGGAGTACCGTTGTATGGTCCCTCCCGCCGAACTGCTCCCCGATGCGCGGCAAGGACGAATCGGTAAGAATCCGACAAAGGTACATGGCTACCTGCCTGGGGAAAGCGATATTCCTTGTCCGTCGTTTGGCGGTAAAGTCAGAAATTTCAAGGTGATAGTAGTCGGCCACTATCTTCTTGATGGCGTCCATGGTTATGGGGGCCTGTTTCTTGTCGGGCAAGAGATCCCGCAAAACCTCTTTGCAGATTTCTAGGGTGACCGGTTTGCGCTGAAGCGCCGTGTACGCCAAGAGGCGGATCAACGCGCCCTCAAGTTCCCGGACGTTGGAAGGAATCCGTTCAGCGATGTACTGACAGACCTCGATGGGCACATCTCTGGACTCTATTTCAGCTTTCTTCCGCAAAATAGCCATGCGTGTCTCAAGATCGGGCGGCTGGATATCGCAGATGAGGCCCCATTCGAAACGGGTTCTAAGCCTTTCTTCCAGGGTGGCGATTTCCTTGGGCGATCGGTCAGATGAGATGACTATCTGCTTGGAAGCTTGGTGGAGCGCGTCAAAAGTATGGAAGAATTCCTCCTGAGTCGCGTCTTTACCGGCAACGAACTGTATGTCGTCTATCAGCAGAAGGTCGACTGTGCGGTATCGGTTCCGAAACTGCTGGGTGGTACCTTCCTGGATAGCGTGTATCAATTCGTTAGTGAATGTCTCGGAGGACACGTATGATACCTTCATTGATGGATAGTGAGCCAAGACATAGTGGGCGATGGCTTGCATAAGATGGGTTTTCCCCAGCCCCACTCCCCCGTATAGAAACAAAGGGTTGTATATCT
>DAIRWA010000050.1:8885-10466 GCA_036802545.1 Bacillota bacterium
GGCGTGGGCGAACCTGTTTGAGGCTCCCACAATGAAGTTCTCAAAGCTGTATCTGGGATTCAAACCCTTTATGTATTGAGAAATGTCTTCAACCGGCTTCCTTTTCCTGATCGGAATTAATTCGGTATCCGAAGGAAACAGGGCGCCGGGAACCGGTTTTTCCTGTGGTTGGACAGCGAAGCGGATATCACACTCCAAACCGTACACGTCTCGCCACGCGGCTTTCAGCTCTTCTTTGTAATGTGATTCAATCCAGTTCTTGGCAAACTCGCTGGGAACCACTATGGTCAGAGAGCTGCCCTTAAGAGACTGCGGCTTTGTCTCTCGAAGCCAGTTGAAACTCGGGCTTGCCAAACGGGTGGATACCTTGGTGAGGGTATCGCCCCAAAAATCATCGAGGTTTTTTACCATTACACTACCACCGTTTCTTAGCCTATCGTCTGCTTACAGAATTCGCTTGATTGAATTCAGTGAACAACCCTGGAGTATGCAGTCCTGTATAATTCTGCTCCCCAGCCTGAGCGCCCTTTATGGCGGACCTCCCCGGTGTGTATGCCTGGTCATTGACGGTTTATAGGGCCGCATAGAAAACTCACAGGTTATGCACACGGTTATCCACAGGTGTGGATAAAGTCCCAGCGTCGGGTCTGCAAGAGCCTGTCCAAAGGTCACCTGCTTTGAAAACTATATCAGGGCGGGTCTCTCTTCACAACGAAACTATTGTACGGGGGCAAGAGGAAGTCCACAGGGCCGAAGTGGGGAAAAGCCCAGGAAGGGGCGTGTTTATTGACACTGTTATAGGGCTAAGATATAATTCCTTGGACTCCTGGGGCTTACTTCCAGGGTGCTTATAGGAGGAGAGCATTCGATGAAACGCACATATCAGCCTAAGCGGCGTAAGAGATTTAAGACGCATGGTTTTTTGGTTAGGATGTCGACGAAAGGCGGCAGAAAAATCCTTGCCCGGCGCCGGGCCAAAGGTAGAAGCGCCCTTACGGTATAGTCAAGAAAAGCATCGTCACTTCTTGGGAAATGAGGTTCGTCCTGTGGTATCAGGCAGGATACCTGCGCCGTTGTATCGTAAGGTATACGATGAAGGGCGTTCGGCAGGAAACCGATATCTTGTTATCTATTATCTTCCCGAAGAAGTGGGAATAAGGTTCGGTGTAAGCGCGGGTAAAAGACTAGGCAAGGCAGTAGTGAGAAACAAGCTTAAACGGCGGGTGAAAGAAGCGTTTCGCCGCTTTCTGCCGAAGATAGGGAAGGGCGGTCAGGTGGTTTTCATTGTAAGAAGAAGCGCCGTTTCGGGGACCTACGCTGACATAGAAAACGCCGTGAAAGACCTCTTGAATAGGATGGAGCTCTTGGAAAACGCCAATGGTTAAGGCATGTATGTTGCGCCTAATAGTCTTCTATCAAACTTACATTTCACCCTTGAAGGGTCCGACGTGCAGGTATTACCCCACATGCTCCGAGTACGCGAGACAGGCAATCACCATCCATGGGCCGTGGAAAGGTCTGCTTATGGCCTCGTGGATGGTGATTGCCTGTCTCGCGTACTCGGAGCATGTGGGGTAATAC
>DAIRWA010000051.1:0-5563 GCA_036802545.1 Bacillota bacterium
TCGTAGGGAGCTACCATAACGGGCATTCGTCCGAGGACGCCCTTCCAATATTCCGCCTCCTTGTTCCTCCAAAAGACGAAGTTGTCAGCATGCTCTTGGACGCGACGAGATGCCTGGTCCGGGTCGTACCACTCCTTATAGTCTGACTTGCGGTCGGTCACGCGATGGTACTTGATTCCCGTAGGTACTCTACATCCTTCAGGCACGGCTTTTCCCAGGTGATCCAGGGGCAACTCGTACCCGATGTCCCTGTAGAACTCACGGTATGCGCCGTCGCCCGGGTATCCTTCCTCGGCGCTCCATACTTGTTTAGAACAGTCGGGATCGCGCCCGAAGGCTAAGAGCCCTACGGGCGTGACTATAGGGGCGTGGTAGCCGAATCGGGGCCTGGGGCTAGCGTACAGGACGCCGTGAGTCTCCAAGATGAAGGACCCGACACCTTCCGCGGCCAACGCTTGCTCGACTTCGGGTGAATAGGCGCATTCCGGCAGCCAAAAGCACTGGGGGCTATGTTTGAAGTGCTTCCTATAGGTAGCTATACCGGCCTTTATCTGCGCTCGGACTGCTTTGTCGTTTAAGAGAAGGGGCAGATACCCGTGAGTGGCGGCGGAAGCAAGGAGTTCGACCACACCTTGGGATTCGAGTTCTTTCCAAGGCTCTACCAGGTTCTCCTTAAAAGTCACCGTGAAGTCTTCGTGCAAATCGACAATCTTCGCCCGATACATGCTAGCCAGGTTGTGGAGTTGCGGGCTTCCTGAAGTCCGCTGGACTTCTCTGTCCGTAAGCTCTATCAGGTTATCAAGGTATCTCTTGTACCGGTCCTTTAGGAGCGGATCCGACAGCATCTCGAGGAGGGGGGGAGACAGAGACACACCGACACGAAAAGGCACGCCATCTCTCACAAGCCTTCCGAACGCGGCCAGTAGAGGCAGATAGCACTCGGAGACCGCCTGGAACAACCATCGTCCTTCAAGGGAATCCTCAGTTTCGGGGTGTTTTACGAAGGGTAGGTGGGCGTGTAGGATTATGGACAACAAGCCGGATTTCATTCTTTAGGTCTCCCCCAAACCATAGGCGAACTTATCCCTGAAGGTTCTCCGGCTTTGCCGTAGTACGAGTCCCAAGCAAATGGAGCCCATTCTTCGGCGATCTCCATGGATACACCATAAGGAGGCATAGTGACCTCGTTTGAGCGCGCGATAGAGGTAAATCCAGTGGGGAAAAGCCGGCCAATCTCGGCTACAAGGCGGACGTTGGGTTCATCGATATGGATATACCAACTGTCTGCATCGTCGTTGAGACTGATGTCTGTGTGTCCTCCGCCAGAGCCGGGAGTGGTATTGTATAGTCTTAATACAGGGCGGGATGAGCTCCATTCATCTACGCGTTTTTTCTGCATTTCCAAGTACTTCTCCCGGACATCCCAGTAGGCGTATAACCAACGAGGATCTCTGGCCATTAGGACTACCCGCGCCCGTTCGCGCCTTGCCGCGGGTTTCGGGACTTCGGCCGCTTCATGAGGGCTTGCCATCGCGCCCAAGTTAGAGTCAATGATCTCTGCCGCTTCCCAGGCCAGCTCGACTTCTTTTGATAGATTATCTGTCCGTAATCTTCGCTTTTCAGCCGGAATTGCTCGAGGGCGGCTGACGCCCGCTTGCCTGTCCCGTCTGAATGCTTCGTCCGGGTCTATGGCCTCCGGCGGAGCTCCGAGTTCGTCCGCGGCCTCTAAAGACACCCTAGCCCTAGGCAGCCGGTTTCTGTCAAACGCCCGGCTACGGCGGTAAAAGAAGAAGCCGATAGCCAGCGCCGCTATTGCGATTGTGATTCCCGCATAGAGCCAAAACACGAATAGGATACCCCCCGCCAGGTCAAAATCGAAAGACGACAAGAAATACTATGACTCTAGTAAATATGAGGCGTAACCAGCCGATTTATTCTGCACAAGGAAGGAGCTCGAGGCATTTGAGGCTCGCCGTCTTGGGCAATGGCCGCTTGTATCTGGGATTCGATTCGTCGTCTTGCCTCAGAGAGATGTTCTATCCTGTGATCGGCCTGGAAAACCATGTGGCAGAAACCGGCAGATCTCGGCCCATCATACTCGAAGGCGAAGACATCTTGGAAATCAGTTCGGACGCTTGGGAGATAAGTGGCAGTTACGACGGTGGGATGTCGTTTCATTGGGATCTTTCCCATCGCTTAGGCCCCGCGCGCCTTTCCATGACCGACGTGGTAGACCCGTATGAGCCTATCTGGATTAGGCGTCTGGAGGCATCTTCGGGAAGCCCTCCAACCGGGTTTTACATGCGGTTTTCTTTGGCTCTCAAGGAAAACACCATTGGAGAAGCAGGTTTTTGGGACCCGGAAAAATCGCGTCTGTACCACTACAAAGGCTCGCTTTGGGTCGCCTCTCGCATGGTGGGAGGGGACTGTATCGCGCGTATAGCGAAGGTGAGAGACGGAGGGGCTAACGTCTTGGGGCCTACCGGAGCGATGACCGGGTCAAGCGTAGATCACGGGTTCATAGAAAGCGTTATTGGCCTGAAACCCGATGGGGAGTCGTGTGTCACATTGGCCGTCGCGTTGGGGGAGAGCCGGGATGTAGCCGATAGACGGTTGGATGACGCCTTGCTCATGGGGTATAAGGGGGCTTTGGCGAGGACGAGGACATATTGGGCGGGCCACGACGACATTTCGACCAAGGTATTGGCCTCACACTGCGATTCGGGCGGGGGCATCTTGGCTTCGTGTGACACAGCCGTCATGGGGGATTTTCGGGACCATTACCGCTACGTCTGGACCCGGGACGCGGCCATGTGCGCGTCGACTCTCATAAGGCAGGGGCTTACGTCATTCGGCCGTCGCTATCTGGAATTCTGCGCCGGCGCCCTGTCCGAGGAAGGATTCTTCTGGCAGCGACACCGAGCTGACAGACATAGGGGATCCGGGTGGCATCCCGTTGACCTTCCTGACGGAACCTTACCGATTCAGGAAGATGAAACCGCCTTGTCTCTTGTTACCGCAGGCGACTACTTTGAAGAAACGCGTGAGCTTTCTTTCCTCGACTCCATCTTTGACTCGTTTGTATCCAAGGCCGCTGGGTTTATTCAAGGATACGTTCAAGAGAACGGTCTTTTGGTGCGTCCTTCTTTCGACCTTTGGGAAGAGAGGAAAGGGATTTTCTCCTTTACGCAAGCTACGTGCATAGCGGGTCTCTACTGGGCGTCAATGATCGCTAGGGCCTTGGGAAGACCCGTCTGGAGCGGTTTTCGTGAAAGCTCGTTCATGCTCCTCAAAGGACTAGTCACCCGATTGTGCTGCGCTGAACGCGGGTTTGCAAGGGGACTAACGGACACATCCTGCCAAGCAGCGTCACCCTTGGACTGGACACCCGACTCCAGCCTGTACCTCATCCCACTACTTCTGTGGCCGGTGGAGTACGGCGCGGATGGAGGGCCGCTCAAAGAACAGGCTCTGATGGCCGCGGCCGTCACCTGGAAGCGGTTGAGCAAGAACCTGGCGATACAAAGCGGCCAAGGCTTTGTGGGAGTAGGTCGGTACTTAGGGGATTGGTACGCGCGTCCCGAGGATGCCGGGACCCTTCCGGGCAACATTTGGCCCGTCTGTTCCGGATGGCGTCTTCTATCGGGCAAGCGCCTGGGTCTCCTGCCCGCTGAGGAATACGAGAGAGGGTGTGCGGTGTTCGAAAAAGCCCGTCTTTCCAGCGGTGTGATGTCGGAACAACTGGACTGTGTGAGGTTGCGCCCATCGTCTGTTGCCCCTCTTGTCTGGGCCCATGCGACCTATCTTGACGTAGTTTCAGCCTTCCGCGATGAAAACCAAGGCATATTTTCTTAGGTCTTAGGCATTTGGGCTGGCACAAAAAGAGGAATTTAGCCAGATTGGGCGAATATCGCCCTGTGACCTGCTACACATCGTGAGTATGCGGCACGAAGAATCGAAGAAACTGTGAGGAGGGAGAACCGTGGCGCTTCCTAGCTTGACTCCAGAAGAGAAGAAGAAAGCGCTGGAGAAAGCTCAGACTATGCGTAAAGCGCGAGCTGAGCTTAGGGTGCAGCTGAAAAAGGGTGACGTTAAGTTTTCCGAGGTCGTTATGAGAGAGGACCCGGTCATCCAAAGGATGAAGGTGTCATACCTTCTAAAGTCTCTTCCCTGAGTGGGCAAAGTCAAAGCTGACAGAATTATGGACGAAGTGGGCATAGACGAGTCCCGCCGGGTTCAAGGCCTGGGCAAGAGGCAGAAGGAGGCGCTTTTGGCCAGATTCCTCGAAAAATAGCGAGGAGGTTCGTAGCGGCTCCATGCAGATTCAGATGATAAACATCGGTTTTGGGAACATAGTGTCGGCTAACCGCATAGTTGCTATGGTTTCCCCAGAAAGCGCGCCGATTAGAAGGATCATCTCTGAAGCCAGGGATCGTGGGATGTTGGTTGACGCTACTCACGGAAGGCGCACTCGCGCTGTAATAGTAGCCGATTCCGGACACATCGTGTTGAGCGCCGTCAACCCCGAAACAGTGGTATCGAGGCTTGACGAGAAATAGACGAGACTAATACATAGCCTATGACAACAGGAATCTTGTTCATACTAACAGCTCCGTCAGGTTGCGGAAAGGGCTCGCTTCGGCGAGCTCTTCTGGCCGAGGATACCGATATCCGCTTTTGTCCCTCTGTCACCACTCGGAAGATTCGACCGGGTGAGGCAGACGGCGAGGATTATTTCTTCATATCGAGGGAAGAATTCTCTGGCAGGAGAGCACGGGGGGAATTGTGCGAGTACGCTCTGGTTTATGGTAACCATTACGGCACCCCGAGAAAGGACATTGAAGACGCCCTGAAGTCCGGAATGGATGTCATTATAGAAAAAGATGTCCAAGGGGCAAAAGCTCTTCGGAGTGTCTATCCCGAAGGGATTTTCGTGTTTGTCCTACCTCCCTCATTCGACGAGCTCCGAAGACGGATAGAAGGCAGGGGCACCGAAGAAGAAGAGCAGAAGAACCTAAGGCTTCGGAGCGCGCATAAGGAAATGACCGATCTTTCTCCCTACGATTATGTTATTATCAATGCTGACCTTGACAAGGCAAAGGATAGGCTTAGAGCAATTGTTGCGGGGGAACGGGCCCGCTTGAGCGCTAAAGCAAGACTCCTTCCGCCTAATGGCCAAAGGAGGGCATCTGATGATAAACCCACCGCCAAGAGACACGACGCTGGGAAAGTCGAGGTACAGCCTCGTGATCGCGGTATCAAAGAGAGCAAGGCAGATAGTATCTAGAAGGGAGCCGTTGCCCCCGGGACGAAAACCCGTTTCAGCCGCTCTAGAAGAGATAACAGATGGTGAAGTTAGAGTTGTCCTAAGGGAGTCGGCGAAGCCCGAAAATTCGCAGGAGTAGTTATGTGGGGCACCCGCTAGAAGGGTGCCCTTCTTAGTAAGATACTGTTATGTAGAACCGGAGGAACTGTTTATGCGGCCAGAAAAGACGGCGTCAAATGACGTCTAGCGGCCGGGAAGTCTTTCTTGATTTCATAGTGGACGTGCCTTCTCTTGGAA
>DAIRWA010000051.1:5573-10443 GCA_036802545.1 Bacillota bacterium
CCCGGGCGGCATTCGCCTCCCTTATGGCATGAAAGCCAGGGTGCCCTTTGGTCCTTCCTCAACCGACGGTTTCGTGGTCTCGTCTGCGGAGGTACTCCCGGTGAAGAACGTCAAGGACATTTCGTACGCCTATGACGCAAGGTTCTTGCCAAGCCGCTCCATGATGGATTTTTGCGCCTACCTTGCTTCCTACTATTTCACGTCTGTGGCATCCATGTGGTCGTGCTTGTGGCCGCCTATAGTGCCAAAAATGAAGCAGCCTGTAGATTTTCCGGACGATTGCTCGCCGGAGGCTCCTAAGAGCGCCCAAGGATTTGGTGAGCAAGAGGAAATGGTCTTTGGAGCCAGGCAACAACGTTGGGACCGCTATGCCAAGGTTATCCGCGATGAACTGGGGCGGGGTAACGGGTCGCTTGTGCTTGTGCCCGAAACCAAGGAGATGGCGTACGCCGTCTCCTACCTCAGAGAAGTCGCAGGCGACCTGGTCACGCCCGTGTGCTCGGAGATGACCGGGCTTGCCAGGCGGGAAGGATGGCTTCTTTCGAAGACTATGGAGACCCCCATCGTGGTAGGCACCAGGTCGGCCGTTTTTGCCGATATCCGCCGCTTGGGCGCGATTATCGTCGACGAGGACTGGTCGGACTCTTATAAGTCGGCGGAGACTCCCCTTTATGACGCGCGTACGGTTGCCCATCTTCGCGGACGCAATCAATGTGCCAGAGTGCTTTACGGCAGCTCACACCCATCGCTGTGGACGTATAACCGGGCAGAAGAAGGACTGGTATCCACGACAAGGCAATCGTTGCCCCCAGTGGGCGTGGAAATCGTGGACCTCAAGGCAGGCGGTACGAGGAAGGAAGCTTTGTCGGCGCCGCTTAGGGAGCGCATGAGACTATCTTTCGAAGGTAACGAGAGGGTATTTCTGTTTCTTAACAAGCGGGGAGACTCCTCGCAGGTTACTTGCCAGGACTGCGGCAACACCATCTCCTGTCCGTCGTGCTCTTCACCTATGGTGTACCACGCGAAGAAAGGCATAGTATCCTGCCACACGTGCGATTACAGCTTGCAGGCTCCCGATGTGTGCCCTGTGTGCGGAGGGACTAGATGGCGATTTCTGGGCTTTGGCATAGCGAAGGCCGCTTCAGAGGTCAAGAGGTATTTTCCTGATGTGCCTCTGTATAGGCTCGATAAAGATACCATGGCCAACGAGACGATTAAGGATGTCCTATCTTCCTTTTCTGCCGCCAATCCGTCGTGTCTTTTGGGGACTCAGTTGGCCCTGGGGCAGCCGGGGTTCCCCTCGGTAGCTCTTGTGGGAGTCCTGTCAGGTGACACGATTCTTAACCTGCCAGATTTTAGGGCTTCGGAACGGGTCTTCCATACTTTGAGGAGGCTTCGGGACCTAGCGTCTTCGCGGTCTCGCGTGAGGGCCCCTGAAATGGTCGCCCAGACATACAACCCCGATCACCATGCGGTAAGGGGCCTATTGGACCCGGAGGAATTCTACGAGGAAGAGCTCTCCCTGCGGCGGTCAGTGGGGTATCCCCCTTTTATGGCCCTCCTTAAGGTGCGTTTTTCTGGTAAGAACTTAGATCGGGTGAGGGCCAGTGCCAGAGGGTTCGCGGAGGAGTGCGGTAAGGTCGACGCGGACATCCGGGTGTTGGGTCCCATACCGTCTCCCAAGCCAAAGGTGAGGGGTCAGTTCCGGTGGCAGGTGGCCTTGAAGCACAAGGATCACGCGATCTTGATCCGTGCCTGCGAAACGGCTGTTGAGGCGCTTCAACCTACATCAGCGGTCAAGATATCCGTCGATGTGGACCCGGTGGACATGTGGTGATATCTACTACCTTACTGTAAAGGCTCTGAAACTGGTAAACTAGAGATATGGGGACGTACCCATGTTTCATAAAAAGGTGATGTGAGTTGTCTGTAGTTGACATTAAGTGCTTCGATGCACCGGTATTGAGAAAGAGAGCCAGGAAGGTCTCTAGGGTAAATAACACCGTGAAGGAGACCCTCCAAAGTATGCTCGACACCATGCGAGAGGCCAACGGAGTAGGGCTGGCCGCTCCTCAAATAGGCGTATCCAGGCGTTTAGTCGTGATAGACGTAGGAGACGGGCCCAGGTTTCTGGTTAATCCCGAGATAACAGCCCATTCGGCAGAGACAGAATCGCAATGGGAAGGTTGCCTAAGCTGGCCAGGGTATATAGGCGAGGTGCTCCGTCCCACAGGGGTTACGGTCAAAGCCTTGGATGAAGCGGGGCACGAGATATGGATTGAAGGAGAAGGCCTTCTGGCGAGGTGCCTTCAACATGAAATTGACCATCTAGACGGCATATTGTTTGTGGACAGGGCGACCACCATTAGCGAGGTGCCCGCGGACTCTGAAGAAGGTTCTGAAGAAGGTTCTGAGGATGCGTCCGGAGTCCACTCGGCAAGCGACATTACTGAAGCTCCGGATGCCGCGGATGAGGCGATCGCTGTCAAGACGCTAGACGATAGCGAGGCTCAAGATGCGGTTTCCGGATGTCAGGCCCCGCTTACCGCAGTGTTCATGGGTAGTCCCGAGTTTGCCGTTCCTTCTCTGGAGGCGCTAGTCATATCCGGGGTAAAGGTGCGTCTGGCAGTCACTCAACCCGATCGGCCCTTTGGACGAAAGAGGGTGCCAAGGAGCACACCTGTGAAATCGGCGGCGGAAAGGCTCGGAATCCCCGTCCTGTGCTGCGAGAGGCTCAAGGATGAGAACGTTCAAGAGATTATACAGACCATCGCGCCTGATTTCATAGTCGTTGTGGCATTCGGGCAGAAAGTGCCGCAACAGGTTATCGACATGCCGCGCTTGGCATGCCTTAACGTGCACCCGTCGCTTCTTCCCAAGTACAGGGGGGGGAACCCGATTTCCCGGGCGATCATAAATGGAGAGCGGGTTACGGGTGTCACCGTGATATACGTCAGCGAGAAGCTTGACGCCGGCGATATCTTACTGAAACAGGAAGTTGAGATGGGTCCCGATGAGACGTACGGCGAGTTGGAGGCGAGGCTCGCTCAGTTGGGGGCAAGCCTGTTGCTGGAGGCCATGAATGCCGTGTGTAAAGGCGAGAGCACAAGGATTCATCAGAAAGATTGTGTCGCCAGCCGGGCGCGGCACTTGAGGCCGGGGGAGGACGTAATCGACTGGACAAAGAATGCCCAGGTGATTCACAACCTAGTCAGAGGGCTTTCGCCTCAACCCTCCGCTGTTACGACGTTCGGTGGGCAACGTATTAAGATATTAGAGACAAGACTCACCGGAAAGGTCGCCTGCGGGCCGCCGGGGAGCACGGCCGGCACAGAAAAGGATGCTATGCTGGTGAACTGCGGCGACGAACTGATTTCCGTATTGAAGGTTCAGCCGGGAGGTAAGAAGCAGATGACGGCCAAAGCGTTTCTAATGGGCAGGCCTTCTCAGAAAGCTGTCTTCGGAGAAGAATGAGGCCGTAATAGATAAGGAGGGGAGGTTCTAGACGTGTTCTTCTTTGACCAAGGCTATATACTATTCGTTTTGCCGGCAATGATTTTCGCTCTCTGGGCGCAATCCCGTGTAAATTCTGCCTATGAGACCTACTCTCGAATGCATTCGAAAAGCGGGGCATCGGGTTACCAAGTATCTGCTGCTTTGCTCCGAAACGCCGGTTTGAGCGATGTTCGTATCGAAAGAATCGAAGGGCGCCTGTCGGATCACTACGATCCCAGAAAGCGAGTGTTACGGCTCTCGCCCGGGATCTACGATAGTCCGTCCATTGCCGCTATGGCCATCGCGGCACACGAAGTCGGCCACGCTGTGCAACATTCAGTGGGTTATGCTCCTTTAGCCATAAGGAACGGACTGGTGCCTCTGGTTCAGTTTTCGTCCAACGCGGCATTTCCCCTATTCTTCATAGGGCTGTTCATGAACAGCGATCCTCTTATGACGTTGGGCATCTTGTTCTTCATGGGAGCGGTGGTTTTTCAGTTGATTACGCTTCCGGTGGAATACAATGCTTCCAATAGAGCCGTCGACATGTTGCAGGTGTCCGGATTCCTGTCTTCGGGCGACGTTCAGCCTGTTGGGAACATGCTGAACGCGGCTGCCCTGACATACCTAGCCGGTACCGCGGTGGCAATAGCGCAAGTGCTGAGATTGATGCTGTATAGGAACAGGCGGCGTTGACGAGGGCTGACGCCCGGGGAGTGGCTCTGGGGATCCTTCTTGCCCGAGAGCGACCTTCCCGGGTTGTTTCATATGATGCTCTCAAGAGTTCCCGGGACAGAGCGCTTGCCCTGGACTTAGTCA
The DNA here is from genome assembly GCA_036802545.1 of Bacillota bacterium. Classification (GTDB taxonomy): domain Bacteria; phylum Bacillota; class Sulfobacillia; order Fermentithermobacillales; family Fermentithermobacillaceae; genus DULO01. The sequence goes on from DAIRWA010000051.1 coordinate 9,888, forward strand.
ACGGAACTGTGCGCTGGCGAAGGCTGCTACTATCCTACGTCTCAAGCTTCTCTGACCGTCCGGTAGAAGAGCTTTCCCCGTCTCTTCGAAACGCTCTCCTGTTGGGAGCCTATCAACTGCTCATTCTAGGGATGCCGCCACATGCGGCGGTGGACTCGGTGGTGAGGTGCCTCAAGTCCCGTGGAGAGCGGGCATACTGCAACGGTTGTCTAAGGTCCATATCCCGAAACCTAGGTCACGTGTCGCTGCCAAGACTTAGGCACGACCCGGTGTCGTATATGTCGGAAAGGTATTCCTACCCGGACTGGATCCCTTCATACTTCATGGGGAAAGCGGGAGTGCCCTGGGCTTTGGCCATGTGCCGGCAAGGGAACCGCCTGCCGTCTCTTTCTTTACGGGTTAATATGGCCAAGACTGATTCCCGAAGCCTTCTGGAACAGTTGACGCAAGCGGGCTACGATGCGGTGAAAGGGCAGTTGCACTGTTCGGTGCAGGTTACTGGGGGCAGGGCCGTGAAAGACTTTCCCGGATACCGCCAGGGATTATTTTTCGTCCA
>DAIRWA010000052.1:0-6647 GCA_036802545.1 Bacillota bacterium
GCCGGGCACTCGCAAGACGCTCTACCGAAAATCCACCTGGTGCGCGCCAAAGACCGCCGCTTCGTCCGCGGGATCGTCGTGATCCCCTCGTACCTGGCTAAAGGCCTGGAATTTGAGACAGCCCTAATATACGGGGCGGACGCGTGGCACTATTCCCACCCGGATGACAGGCGACTGCTCCACATGGTCTGCACCAGAGCCTTGCACAAACTTTACTTGTACAGCGACGGGCCCGTGTCTCCCTTCATATCCGAGGTCGATCCCGCCTTGTACGAAAGCTGTACTTAGCGCTCGGACAGTGCAGCAATATGCGATCTGGAGGAGACTTACATATGTCAATCCTATTTCCATGACTATTTTCAGACTGTCGCTCTGGATCGGAAGGGCCATGCTCACGCGAAACAGAATGCGCATTCGTGGGAAAACCGCAGGGATTCTGAAACCGGTTATTGAATATTCCACATGTACCGATCCCTGATGCGTTGATCCTTAACGTTGACGCGCGAAGCCACGGCTCAGATCTCAAACAGACTTGAAGGAGGCTGGCATATGGCAGACAAAAGACGTCTTTCGGCCGACGACCTCTACAATCTTTCCTTTGTATCGGACCCACAAATGTCCCCTTGCGGCCACCACATCGCCTATGTGAAATCTCATATTGACGGCAAGACCAAGGAGTACCGATCCCAAATCTGGGTGGTCGCAGCTGCGGGCGGGCAACCCAGACAATACACCTCCGGGCCCAAGGCCGATACTTCGCCAAGATGGTCGCCAGACGGAAACAAGATAGCTTTCCTCTCTGACAGAAACGGCGACAAGCAGGTTTTCGTGGTCCCGACAACCGGCGGCGAGGCGTACCAGGTAACCAAGGTTCGGCGCGGAGCAGGCGCCCCGGTGTGGTCTCCCGATGGAACCAAGCTGGCATTTACCTCAGCTATCGATGTCGATGACAAACCCGAGGACCTTGAGAAACCCTTGGACAAAAGGGCCAAGGAAGCGCTGGACAAGAAAAGAAGGGACGAGCCGACCGTCATAAATCGCCTACGGATGAAGGCAGACATGGCTATGGGTCTTCTGCCTCCACGTTACTCTCAGGTATTCGTCGTTGACGCTGACGGCAAGTCGAGCCCTCAGCAGCTTACCTTCGGTAACTTCAATCACATGGCACCGCAATGGTCGCCTTGCGGCAAGCACATCGCCTTCAGCGCCAACAGACGAGAAGACGCCGATTGGGAGCCTTGGTTCTCCGACATATACATAGTGCCGGCTGAAGGTGGCGAGCTCAAGAAGCTGACTCCCTCCACTGGACCGTGCGGAAACCCGAGATTCGTTCTCACGCCCGACGGCAAGTTCATCGTGTACGCGGGCCACAATATGGAGCACGGCAGCCCGACCCTCGCTAAACTGTGGAAGGTCCCGATTGAAGGCGGGACTCCCGTCCTCTTGACCGGCTCCTTCGACCGCTCGATAGGCGACCGATGCGCCGGCGACTCGCGCTTCGGCGGCTCAGACAACGGCCCGGCCTTCTCCAAAGATGGCAAGACCATCTACTTTGTAGCAAGCGACCAGGGACGCTCGTCAATCTATCAAGTCCCGTCGGAAGGCGGAGAAGTGAGCTTGGTGCTGGGAGGGGATCGTCAGATATCCGGATTCACCGCCGACGATTCGTGCAGCAAGTTCGCGATTGCGGTTTGCACACCTACCCGTCCGGGAGAAATCGGCTCTTATGACGTTCATGCCAGAAGTGAGAAAATACTCACCTCGGTAAACGAGTGGCTGGACGGAACCTACATCACGGCCCCCGATACCTTCCCCTTCAAGGCGGAAGATGGCCTGCAGGAATACGGATGGATTATGAAACCGGTAGGCTTCAAGCAGGGAGTCAAGTACCCGGCGGTGTTGGAGATCCACGGAGGCCCGCACTCCATGTACGGGTACGGATTCTTTTTCGAGTTCCAGCTCTTGGCCAACAAGGGCTACGCCGTCATCTACACTAACCCCAGAGGCAGCGAGGGATTCGGCCAGGAATTCGTCAAGGCGGTAAACGGCGATTACGGCGGCATGGACTACCAGGACCTCATGACCTGGACCGACGTGGCTATACAGCAGGGTTATATCGACAAAGACAAGATAGGCGTCACCGGCGGCAGTTACGGCGGCTTCATGACCAACTGGATGGTAGGCCACACGCCCAGATACGCGGCAGCGGTCACGCTTAGATCCATTTCCAACTGGCTGTCATTCCATGGCGTGTCGGACATCGGATATACCTTCCTCGAGCGGGAACTCTACGCGGATGTATGGAAAGACACCCAGAGACTATGGGATTTCTCGCCGCTCAAGTATGTGGATAACGTTACGACGCCGGTTCTGGTCATGCACTCGGAAAACGACATGCGTTGCCCCATCGAGCAGGGGGAGCAGTTCTACGTCGCGCTCAAGAAACGGAAGATGAATGTGGAGATGGTCAGGTTCCCGGGCTCAAACCACGAGTTATCCAGAAGCGGAAGGCCCTCCTTGAGGGTAGCCCGTCTGAATCACCTGCTCAGGTGGTTTGACACCCATATCGCAAAGAAGGCCGGTGACTACGAGCCGGCGCTTTAGCGGGGCGGTGCCTTGGCGGGACGGTGCTCTGGGCCAGCGTCGGTCCAGCAGGCGCTCCGGTACGTAGGCAGACTCTGGCAGTATATGGACCGGCACCTTGGATGGGTAGCCTGAGATTGCAGGCCAAAGCGCCGAGTGCCGGGCATGGAAATCGCGAGCAAATCACCGTTACGAGAAACAATGACAGGAGGAACCTGGATGCTTAGAACCAATGAAGACAAGATGGTAATGCTTTCTGTTCAGGGCGAAGTCTCATCCCCTGCTTCGTCCCCCAGGGTTTGCTTTGACGGAGTCGTCAGAGTAACCCCAGGAACCGGTGGAATCACCTACAACGTGAAGGTAGGAGACTGTGCGTTTGGGCTGGCAGGAGACCACGTCGAACCCGGAGTCAGCACCAAGCACAAAGAGGATCGGCCAAATTCAGGCTACAACACGCTTTCCTGCGTCGGGAACACCGCGTACGTCATCTCAGGCGACGCTAAGGGCGCGAAAGGTACAGTCACCGGAAAGCACGGCGGCATCGAGCACGTCATAATCCACTTTGACCGGGACACCTTGGAGAAGCTTCAGATAGGCGACAAGATCAATGTGCGAAGCTTCGGGCAGGGCCTAGAACTCCTGGACTTCCCATCCGTGAAGTGCATGAACTTGGACCCGGACTTCCTTCACAAGATGGGGATTACCGAAAAGGACGGGGTCCTCGAAGTACCGGTCGCCCACTTGGTTCCTCCCGAGTTCATGGGGAGTGGCCTAGGCGCGGCCTCAGCGGAAAGAGGGGACTACGACATCACTTCCATGGAGCGTGAGCGTCTGGTTGAGCTGGGTCTGGATAAGATCCGCTTTGGCGACGTCGTGGCGATCCAAGACTCCTCCTCCTTCTACGGCAGGAGCTACAGGCGTGGCGCTGTCATCATCGGCATCGTCGTCCACAGCGATTCCTACGTATCGGGCCACGGCCCCGGCGTGACCAGCCTTCTGACCGCTCTCGACGGCAAGATCCGTCCGGTGAAGGTAGACAAGGCCAACCTAGCTGATTATCTTGGCCTGTAGGACCGGGAGGTAACGAGCATGACTCAGAAACACGACGCTTACGCACCGGAAAGACAGTTCAACCAAAAGCGGGCTCTAGACTGTGTCGAAGCGCTTAACAAGAACGGCTTCACGGCCTACTTCGCCGAAACCAAGGAAGAGGCCAAGAAGCTCGTCATGTCCGAAATCCCCGAGAACGCTACTGTTGGGTTCGGAGGCTCAGTGACGGTCAGGGACTTGGGCCTTCCCCAAGCTCTCCAGGAAGCAGGGCACACGACCTTCGACCATTGGGATCCCTCCAAGACTCCCGCCGAGAGAGCCGAGGCCAGAGACGCGCAGGTCACCGCCGATATCTTTGTTTCCAGCTCGAACGCTCTCACCGATGCCGGCGCGCTGGTGAACATAGACGGAAGCGGAAACCGGGTAGGTTCCATGATCTTCGGGCCGAAGGTGAGCATAGTCATATGCGGCTACAACAAGCTTGTCGCGGGTATACCTGAAGCTATGGAAAGGATCCATAAGTACGCGGCTCCGGTTAACTTCAAGAGGCTGAACCTCGATACACCGTGCCAGAAAGGAACTGACTGCTCTCAGTGCAGGCCCAAGACCTGCAGGGTGACGACTATCATCGAGGCGCCGCCGGGAGCCAAGACCAAGTTCGTGGTGATCGTGGTAAACGAGAAGTTGGGGTTCTAGTCGAGCACAACCGGCAGCCCGGAGGGGTCGAACACGATCTCTTCCGGCGTAACCGAACAACCGAAGCCCAGGAGGCGGACTCCGCTTTCTTGGGCTTCCCTTAATGTGTCGGCGAAGTTGGGATCGGTTTCCCGGTTAGGTGAAATGGTCTTGATGTCAGAACGCTGGGCGATAAACACTGAGTAGGCTCTGTAGCCTTCACTTACGGCACGAATGAGCTCCCTAAGATGGCGGGCGCCCCTTACCGTCGGGGCGTCCGGGAACAGCCCCCTTCCATCCACGCATAAGGATACAGATTTCACCTCGACTAACGCGGGCGGCAGATCCTCCCCGCAAAGAAGGAAATCCAACCGGCTTTTGGGGACGCGGCGGCGCTTCTCGGCCTTCGTGGTGTCGGCCGGGCCCCGCGCGGGATCGCTTGTCAGATCGGCTGTCAGATCGCCTGCAGGAACACCCGTGGCAGTACCCGCAGAAACACCTGCAAGGCCATCTACGGCGCCCTGAGAGGGCGCCCCTTGGACGGAACTGGCCTCCAACTCAGAGTCGCGCGCGTGGCCGTACGAGAACTCTGGGCGGATCTCGGTGTAGCCGGCGAACTCCGGAATAATGCGATTGATAAGCGCAAGTCGGAAGACCTTGTTAGGATACCTAGTGTCAATAGAGACCCAAGAATGCTGACCGATGGCATCGTGGCCGCCTGCATAAGTGCCATCCGCATCAGGGCTTGTATAGTGGCCGCCCACATCAGAGCCGTCTGAATCGAACCCTCAGCATCCAGGCTGCTCTTCTTCAAACCCACGCTTGCCAGGACCAAATCATAGGAAGTGGCGCGAGGCGTTCTTGAACCTGATGAGCCGGATGGAACGGGCGCCTTCCGCACCATCCCCAGGTTTCCGGGGTAGACAAGCTCCTTTAAGCGGCCTGAATCGGCGACATGAGCTAGTGCCTCCGTCTCCCCCACCTTCACTACCGCCGTGAATCTATCGCGACGTCTCACTATGGTGGCGGGCAGTAGGGTCCCTAGGTTAATCCGCGCAGTGGTCTTAATCGGCTCATTCACTCTGTCTCACCCCGAGAGCCCTTAGCGTCCGGCTCCGCCTGTTTGTCGCTCGCAGATTCGGCCTCCGATTGTTCAGCTCCATCGGCCAATTCCCACGGATTTCGGTAGACAACCATCCTGGGGTAAGACAAACGAATGCCTGCCCCTTCAAGCGCTTCCTTCATCTTGAGCCTCAGCGCTCGCTCGACCCCCCACTGCTCAAGAGGCTTGGTACGCGCCCATACGCTCAAGACAACGCCCGCAGCGTCTAAACGGGCCACCCCCAAAACTCTGGGCCCCTGGGTAATGACCGGCATAGCTTGGGCGACCTCTTCGCACGCACTCTGCATCGCCGACATCGCCTTCTCGACGTCCTCCTCGAACGCGATGCTAACCTCGATCAAGGCGCGGGACTCGGCCCGGCTTTTATTGGTGGTCTTATCCACAAGGCCGTTGGGAATCACGTGAACGTCGCCCGACCAGTCCCGCATTCTGGTTGTCCGAAGCCCGATTGCCTCGACGACGCCCGATAGCCCCGCGGCCGTTATGTAGTCTCCTACATCGTACTGCCGCTCGTATATGATGAAAAAACCTGTGATGATGTCCTTGACGAGGCTTTGCGCGCCAAACCCGACCGCGACGCCCACGATGGCGGCCCCTCCCAGCAAAGCCTTGGTGTCTATGCCGGCGAGTTCCAATATGGTGATGCAGGCGATAGCGAAGGCAATATACCGTAGAGCGCTTCTTAGGAGACTTTTCAGTGTCTTGGCCCGACTGTCTTCCAAACGGGCTCTCTTCATCTCCGCGGCTTCCTCGAATAACTTGCCTATTAGCGAGTCACCGAGCTTGACCCCGAGAATAGCCAAGACGATAACGGCAAGCGCACGGATCACCACTATCCCCACAGACAGCCACGACTCTCTTAACCATTCCACTAAGTCCAACGATGATCGACCTCCCACGTCTCAACTGTACATGACGGAAAACCTTTGGGGCAACCGATTGCCTCGTCCATTGCCCCTTCCGCCTTCGTGTAGACCCACGCGACGCGGTCCTCGGAGTAATCGATGCATCAGTTACACCATCGCTCAGCGAGTAAACCCACGATGCGGCCCCCGGTGAAACTGGAGGCGGGTGCTCACCCGAGAAGGTGTTTGAATCTTCCGCACGGAATCTACACTGGAAATCCGCAATAGACTAGGGAGTTCCCTCAGGAGGCTCGGATCAATGGAAGACCTGCCCCCAATCGTTCTAACCAATGTTGTCGGCAGTCACGAAT
>DAIRWA010000052.1:6660-10192 GCA_036802545.1 Bacillota bacterium
GCCATACTCAGGCGCAAGACCCAACGCAGAATCCCGCTGAGGACTCGACCCGGGATCAGGCGGCACAGGACTCGGCGACGCATGACTTGGCCACGAGGGACCCGGGAGGAGCACATGACTCGACGGCCAAGGATTTGACGGAAGACCCGGTTCAGAACGGCGTCCATGACCCAGAAGGCTGCAAACCATCACTTAGCCCAAAGGATGCGGGCACAGTAATCGTGTTAGGAATACTAATCGGCAACGGCGCAGGCATGCTCTTCAGGAGCGAGTTCTTGGGCTCGGTCTTCGCCATGCTGCCCCTGGTCCTTCTGGCGAGGCACTACACCCGTAAGAACGGCGTTCCCCTGGAAGAAGCCTTCCCGATGAAGCGTGTCCCTCTCTCCCGCTTGCTTCGCCCGGTTCCCGCATTCCTGTGCCTAAAGGTCGTGGAGATAGACATTCTTTCCCTAATAGACCACCTATCCGGCGGTAGGCTCACCAGTTTTGGAGAACTGCTACCCTCTGCGAGCAGCGGAATGTCTTTCATTGAGGTACTAATCGTGACAGCCATAGTCGCTCCCATCGTAGAGGAACTTGTTTTCCGCGGTTTCAGCTATCGGTGCTTTACGGACTGGAACATCGGGTGGGCGGCGATTTTCCCCAGTCTGGTCTTCGCCTGTTTCCACCACCCACTTGGGATGCCCAGCGCGTTTATGGCCGGGGTGTTCTTCTCGATATCCGCCGCTCGGGAACGCTCGCTTCGAGCAAGCATGCTAGTTCACGCAGTGGCTAATGGGGCTCTGACCGTCTTTTCAAATGTGGACGAGAGATTGTCGGCATCCGGACTCGTGACCCTCCTAGTCTTCATCCATGTCCTGGTCGTGGTCATCATGGTACTGGACAGACGATACATAAAGGGTCTATGGCTGGAGTTTCGTTCTCTGTGGCAGCAATTCGTCGAGAAACCGCAGCTTGGCTTCAGGATAAGGATCCTGCTCAAGCATTGGTCTTACAGGATTCTCTTGCTGGTCATCGTCATTACGGCGTTAACTCTGGCTGCGATTCCATTTCTTTGAATGCGCCTCGGCCCTGTCGTATAAGTGCTGTCAGGCGTCAACAGCCCGGTCCTCCGCTCTCCTGGAAACCGGGGTCGGAACCTTCTTTTTCGCGGGCCCCAATTCGGATACGAGCATGCCAACTAGTATGAACGCGGCTCCAAGGATTTCCCGCCCTTTCATGACTTCGTCGGCCAATAGCCACGCGGACAAGGCTCCAAACACCGGTTCCGTGGAGAAGATGAGGGCAGTGTTAGTCGCGGAGGTGTACCGCTGCACAGCCGATTGGATCAGGAACGCAAGAGATGTGGCCGCCAAGGCAGTGAATACGATGGCTCCCCACGCGGATGCGGGGACCACTATCGGTCGTTCAAAGATGACGGCACAAATGCCGTTGCCTAAAGCTACCACTAAAAGCTGAATGCCTGTGAACAGCATTGGGTCACCCTCGCTTGAATAGGCCCCCACCAAGAGAATATGGGTCGCGAACCCGACGGCGCATGCCAGCACCAGGAGGTCGCCGGATGCTATATTCAAGGGAAATTGAAGCGACATGAGCCCCAACCCAATTGTGGCCAGCAACACCCCAATAACGGCAGCTCTGTCAGGAGTATTCTTCAAAAGCAGCGTAGCACCGATGGGCACCAAGATCACAGAAAGCCCCGTGATAAACGCGGCCTTACCTGCCGGGACTGTCATCAGCCCCAGCGTTTGCACTGCATAAGAAAATCCTAGGGCAAGGCCTGCCAAGACTCCGCCGATGTAAAAGCGGCGCGAAGCTGAATGCCTTGCCCCGCCGTTGGAGTCTGCCTTAAAGTCTGACTCGGAGGAGCCAGGAGAGACGGCGGAGTTGGCAGCGATACCGCCTACAGACGCCCTGTTCCGCCGGGATCGCAGCCCACATCTGACAGCGTGCCATACCAGCAGCACCATCGCTGCCAGAAAAAACCTGACCGCTATGAAAGTGAACGGCCCCATCGTCTCTATGGTGTTTTTTACTATTACAAAAGTAGAACCCCAAATGAGAGTCACCAGTAGAAGAAGGCTATTAGCTGTAATCTGCGTCATTGTCACACAATCCCCATACCCTGATTAGTCCGCATGGTACCTTGCGGTCGTGCCGTCACCGAACGAGCCCCATTTCCTCAATGTGCCCGGTTATGTCGGGGGCTTCCATGAAGCCTTCTATCGTGGACTCCACAGAGCCAGTTTCATTAAAGAATACCATAGTTGGGACCACTCTGACCTGATACGGGACCGCCTCGGCATAATGCTTCTCCGCGTTCATCTTCGCAACGAACAGCTTACCGTCGTACCCGGCCTTAACCTTGGCGAGTTCAGGCTCAAGTTTTGTGCACCATGGGCATGTGGTGGTATAGAATTGATAGGATGGCCGCGTAAGCCGATCAACTTGACGTCTCGTACGGCCATGGTGCTAACACAGATGAGCCTGCGGTAGGATGGCCGCCTAAGCAGATCAGCTCGATGTCTCGGATGGCCGTGGCACAAATCGGCCGATGAACCTGGGATAACCTAGTTCGAGCAGTCGTCAAGGAATCACCAAAGGAGGATCTCTCATGAGCAGAGGTAGAGGTCGAACAATGAAGGGACTCATGGTCAGATCCACTTTGACCCCCGAGGACTTCGCCAAAGTCTACAAGCTCCTTGACCTTCCCGCGCTCGACTGCGATTGCGGCAGCCTCTGCGAACGCATCTGCTGCCAGGAATACGAACCCGGCGTAGGGATGTACTTGCTCCCCGGCGAGGATTGCATGTTTGACGGCAACGAACCGTGGCTCGAATGGACCCTTCACTCTGCCACTCACCAGGACTTTCCCCCTGAGTGGGACGGCATGGTCCACTTCGTGATGTGCCGAGGGACATGCCCTCGCGATCGACGCCCCATCCAGTGTCGAACCTTTCCTCTTATGCCCTACATCGACCTGGACGGGAGTCTCGACGTTCGCCTGGACACTCTGACCGGCTCTCTGCTCTGCCCGCTTGTACGTTATCCGGAGTCCCATCCTCTGAGACCTGAGTTCGTGGACGCCGTTCTGTCAGCCTGGCGGATCCTCACGAAAGACCCGATAATTAGGGCCGACGTAGTGTGGCAGTCGAGGAAGCTGGATCAGGACAGATTGTCGCCGTGGCTGAAGTTGTTGTCGTGGAAGAGAACGACAAAGTAATCGGCACGGGTATCCGATTCGTCAGCCCAGCCCCGACCTGACTTCCACACTAGTGCAAACCAGCCTCGACCAGACACCCACAGACGCAGACCAGCCCCTGCTCAACCCCGCATCATGGCCACTACTCAGGCGCGAGTAGGTCAGAATGAACCCCCCGTATACTTTGGCTTGAACCTAACTGTATCGGGTTGTGCTTGAATCAGGGCGGCCGCCCTGACATCACACATCGATGTCCTAATGACAGTCTGGAAACACGTTGAAACAACATCCCCTTCGTGCTAGAGTATGATTCTGGAGAGGATCTTCGGG
>DAIRWA010000053.1:0-9931 GCA_036802545.1 Bacillota bacterium
GCATGAGAGGACCAGGGCTTTCTTAAGCAAAATATTGTAAGCGCGACACACTCAAGCCTACAGATACCCGCGGCCTTGGGCGCAGCCATAGCGCCATCGTCCCCTGCACGATGACCGTTTGACCCACGCCCCCACTGCATAAACGGTACAATGACGGCCTGTGACGGAGACTGGTCGGCGCGGCAACCCCCGGACACAGTATCTCTGCATGGATGCACTGTAAGATCCGCAGCCAGTCAAGTGATATGAGTCATACGACAATCGTCGGCACTCGGGTATCCACTGCCGTCACTTCGCAAACTGCCTGGCATGCAACAGAACAGCTGTGTGGTACCTTAGAGCGCCTCCACCCTAGCCCAGTGGACAGTCTCGTTGTCGTCCTTGAAAGCAAAACTGCCTCGTACAGGCTCTCCCGCAAGGATCCGCGGAAGCCAATGCGGACAATCCTTCCACATCTTGTTCAGAGGAATCTCAGTGCGGTCGAACCAGACAGGCCTCATCTCGGTAGTCTCGGCCGGCTGACCGGTCCAGTTCCTGGCAAGAAACACGTGGACTATCCCGTTCCACCTGGGCCTGAAAGGAAACTGCAGGACAAGCTGTCCAGCAGGTTCTAGATCAGCGACGTTCACTTTAAGCCCGGTCTCTTCGCGAAGTTCTCTAACGGCCGCCTCCTCGACGGTCTCCCCTTCTTCAACTTTGCCGCCGAATCCGGCGTATTTCCCCACTCCAAATCCTAGTTTTTTCAGCCCAAGGAGGACCTTTTCAACCGGCTCACCTTGAACCGGGAAACAAAGGGTACGATCCTCAGGCCGCAATTCCGATCCGACAGTCACTCGCAAAACCCCTCTCTGGTGTAAGCGGCGACGCCGCCCGCGAAACCCAATACAACCACGCACTCCTGTGCACCGGCTTCTTTGCGCCTGATCCTGTACGCCCTGCGCACCAGCTACTGCTCGTTTGCCACTGCGTACTTGCTCCTGCACATCTACTCCTGTGTACCTGCTCCTGCCTTTGTACATCTACTTTTGTGCATCTGCTTACGCACCTACAAGCCACTGACGTAATCCCTTATCCTTTAGTTTCGTGAACATGATCTCCCGATCCTTTTCCGAATCCCGTGATAGACTAACGCCGAACAGAATTTGCTCACAGCCATTTCCTAAAGAGAGGAAGGGGACTTACGTTGATCCGCTTTGGTCTTGAAGGCTACTCTCGCTTGTTCTCGGCCTATACTGAGCTTCGTGCTCAGGAGAACAGGAACATATCCGTAGTCTTTGTGAAAGGCAACAACACGACCAACGCTCGTGCCGCCATAAGCGGCGTCTCGGCCAGGGTCTATGAGGGAGGCTCTTGGGGCTTCGCATCCAACCCGGACCTCACAGAAGACGCAGTTAAATCGGTAATCAGCACGGCAACAGACAATGCGGCGTTTCTGGACTCAAGGGAGCAAAAAGGCAAGCCGGCGCTGCCGAGCAAACCCGCGACTTCCCACAACGACTTCACGACTAAGAAGTCGAAACTCACACAGAAGCAGCTCGTCGAGTATGTCAAGGAAGTCGACAGCCACATCGCCGGTACATATCCCAAGCTTGCCAGCAGGACCGTCGCCCTAAACTCACTGGAGATGGAGAAAACCCTGATCACGTCGGACGGCTCGTCATCTCACTCGATGATTCCGCGCGCCCTCGTCATCGTGATTATGTCCATCGAGAAAGACGGAAGACCGGTTGACCTCTACAAGGTGTATGGCGGGCTGGGGCAGTTGGAGGACGTCCTGGGTTCACCGGCATCTCTAGATGACCAGCTCCAAGAGCAGTATCAGCACCTTGTGAGGAAGAGCGAAGGGGTTTTCGCCGACGCGGGAGTGAGGACCTGCGTTCTAGATGCGGACTTGGCGGGAATCCTGGCCCACGAAGCCATCGGGCACACCATCGAAGCAGACATGGTGATAGGAGGCTCAGTGGCCGGAGGCTGGATAGGAAAAGGGGTGGCCAGCCCGCTGGTTTCGCTGGTAGACTTCGCCAACAGCTACGATGGAGCCCCGTGCCCTGTGCCTGTCTACATCGACGACGAGGGCGCGAAAGCCGATGACGCCGTAGTCATAGACAGTGGCATCCTGAAGACCTTCCTTCACAGCAAGGAGAGCGCTAACCATTTCGGAGTAACGCCAACCGGCAACGCCCGCGCCTACCAGTTCTCAGACGAACCCCTCATCCGCATGCGGAACACAGCGTTCCTGCCTGGAACCAGCAAGCTGCAGGACATGATCGCTTCGGTGGATGACGGCTACTACCTGGTGAGATCCAGTAACGGACAGGCGGACTCCACCAGCGAGTTCATGTTCGGCATAACACTGGGCTACGAGATCAAGAACGGGAAGCTCGGAAAAGCTATCCGCGACACGACCATTTCGGGAGTAGCCTTCGACATGCTGAAAACAGTCACCATGGTATCTGACGACATGAAGTGGAGCTGCGGAGGAATGTGCGGCAAGAAGCAAGCCATCCCCGTGGGAATGGGCGGTCCGGCCATCAAATGCAAAGTCAACGTAGGAGGAAGGTAGACATGAGAGATCCCAACGAAATCGCCAAATACGGTCTCGATGCTCTACTTCGGGCCGGCGCCGAAAAAGCTCAGTGTAGCTTGGCTCTCAGCCAAAAGCACGAGATGAACGTGGATGCCGGCCAAATGAGCCTGTTTAGGACTACTTTCGATGCTCAGATGAACCTAACCGCGATAAAGAATGGACGGAAAGGCAGCACCAGTGTAAACAAGTCCACGGACGCCGCCATCCAAGCCGCGGCTACAGAGGCCTTGGGGCTGGCGGATTCCGCCGAGCCCGACGACGCGAACGATATCGCCGAGTACCAGGCGCCAAAGGAGTCCGCATCGGGAAGCGAATCGCCTGACACGGACAAGATGCACTTCCGCATGAAAGAACTCCTATCGACGGTCAAAAAGCGATACCCGAGGATATCCCTGCAGCAGGCCGTACTGGAGTTCACCCGGAATAGGCGTTACTTCGTGAATTCTAACGGCGTGGATTTTGCGGGCTCCCAAGGTGTATATCGGTACTCGATCATGTTCTCCGGTGTAGACGGTGAGAAGGTATCTTCGTTCAACTACACCGGGCTTTCGGCGAAAGACCTGGATAAGCCTCTCCTGGAGTCAGGCACTCTGGACACTCTGCTCAAGCAGGCCGAGGAACAGGTTATTACCACTCCCTTGTCAGGCAAGTTCGTCGGAGATGTAATAATGACGCCGGACAGCATAGGAGATATGCTCGGATTTCTGGTAGGTTCCATCGGCGATGGCGCCCTGATTTCGGGCACAAGCATCTACAAGGACAGAGTAGGCCAAAAAGTCGCAAGCCCCCTTTTCACCGTTCACTCCAAACCAATCTCCGAGGAGATCTGCGATGGCTACTTCTTCACGCTAGACGGCTACGAGGCTCAGAACAGCACAATCGTGGATCGTGGGATGCTGAAGGGTCTGCTCCTAAGCCTGTATGGTTCAAAGAAGACCGGCCGGCCCAGAGCCGTGAACCAGGGTCACGCTTGGGTTATCGAGCCAGGCGATACCCCTCTGAAGGAAATGGTGAAGTCGGTGAAGCGCGGTGTTCTGTTGGCCCGATTCTCAGGCGGCGACCCTTCCGATAACGGGGACTTCTCGGGAGTGGCTAAGAACAGCTACCTTATCGAAGACGGGCAGGTGAAGTACCCGATAAGCGAATCCATGATATCGGGCAACTTCGCTGAAATGCTAATGAGCATAAACGCGGTCTCTAGGGAGCAAGTGAACTTCGGGTACATGATAGCTCCGTGGATTAAGGCGTCCGGGGTGACGGTATCGGGGAAGTAAGCGAAGGCGAGTTGAAAGCGGATGCGAATGTAGGTGCAGTCTGAGCAGTCGGGAAGCGATATTTTCGGAACACAATTAATGTCGAAGGGACCCCGCTGGTGCAGGGTCCGTATCCTTATGTGGCTTCTATCTGCTTCCCACGGAGCAGTTGATTCGTTGTTACTCTTTGGGCGCTCGTCGTCAAGTGGCTCACGAGAGTCGCTGCTTAGATAGCCGAGGCGAACCGCTGCATAATCGCCGCGACCTCAGCGCGGGTGGCGGTTCCCGTTGGATCTAGGCGACCGCCCGGCCTTCCTTCGATTAGTCCTATATTCACCGCCCATGCCATCGCTTCGCGTGCCCACGGAGAGACGTCTGCCGAATCGGCGAACCCGGCCAAGTCCTCTTCTGTCCAGCCGGGGGACGAGGCGGATGGAACGTCGGGCGTCGAATCAGGCGAAAAGTCGGCAGGCTGCCCGGCCTGTGAATCGGGTTGCGTGCCGGCGGCCTTGACGTATCGGTACAGCATCGTCACCATCTGTTCCCGGGTGACGCTGTCCTCGGGGTTGAAACGGGACTCGGAGCCGGTGACGATCCCTTCTCCTTGTGCCCACATGACTGCGTCCGAGTACCAACTGCCATCCGTAACATCGTCAAACCCAGAGCCGGTGTCCTCACTTTCAGCTAGACCGGCCAGGCGGTGGATCACTGTCACCAGCATAGCTCGAGTCATACTGGCATTAGGAAGGAATGTATCCTTGGATACACCCTCAAACAGGCCTTTAGAGCAAACATACTCCACGCTGGAGTAGAACCAGTTATCAGGCCCTACGTCCACAAACGGGCTCTGCCATAGAGGTACGATAGGAGGCTCCGGCTGCACGGGAGGCTCTGGTGGCGCAGGCGGCAACGTAGGACCGCCGCTACTCCCACCACTGCTTCCGCCACTGTCTCCCCCGCCACTGGTTTCTGTCCATTTGGCGTAGAGCGTGACAGTGTTGCCAATGGGACCCAAATCTTCATTGATCGGGGTGGCGCCAGTGACCTCAATACCTTTACCGTTCTCGGCGGTGTACCAACCACCGAATGTGCTACCTTTCTTCACGGGCGGAGCCGGAAGAGCCACAGTGTCCGCTTCTGTGACTTCAGGAACTCGATGGTACTCCGCGGAGCCATTCATGAACACGACGGTGTACTTTGGGGTGCTATCCAGGATCGTCAAGGTAAACGCAGCAGTCTTCGTATCGTCCGAACGCCCATCTCTGAAGGTAAATGTAATGGTGTGGGCCCCGTCCTCAAGGGATGCCGCGTACTCTGAGGTGATACCGAGCAGCCCTTCGCCGCCCTCGATAGCGGGCATGCTCGAGTAAGTATAGTCGGTTCCTGCGATAAGAGGAGCGTCGCCGTTACTTACGGATACAAGGGAGTTGCCGTATAGCCTCACGGTCACGGGTATGCCCGTCTCAGAGCCGGTGCGTTTGTCAAAGGATGCTTCTGTTGGTTCAATGACTGAGTCGCTGACAGGAATCGTGGCGATGTCTACGGAAACGGTGACTTCTCTAAAGCTTAGGAACTGGCCATCATCCGCTCGCAAGGTGATCGTTACCGTTGACCCCGCGTCGGCTGCTGACGGAGTGTAGATGATGCTTGGTCCTCCGCCGGAAGAACCCGGATCGGGGTCGCCAGAATACTGCTCGGGATCGCCAGAATCTTGCTCGACGATTACAGCCACACCCGATCCGGTGCTCGATGACACCAAATACGTCAGAGTCTCCCCGTCGTCGACAAACCAGCCGGATACCTCAGCAGCATAAGGGACCGCTTCAGTCTTTCCATCGTAAGATGCGGGGGTGGCGACGCCCGTCTGGCTCGCCTGTGACTCTACCACCTCCGGTGCCGCGTTCAGCGACACCTCTATGTTGAGCCTGTACGTGACCGGGTCACCAGACACCGTAGAGAAAGAAATCGTCCAGGAAGCGCCGTCGCTCTCGTCGACCATACTGACCTCGGTGGGCTTCCCGTTAGCGGGAACCGCGACGATGTCGTCGGCAGCTACGTCCTGCAAGTCAGTCCCCGCCGGGACTTCCGCAAGATAGGTCCTGCCCGTCGTGTCACTCTCGTCGATGACCGCTGAAATCCCCGAGACAGTGACGCTGGACATAGCCATGCTAGAAGTCTCAATCCATTTGGCGTAATAGACCACGTCTCCTACCGACGCCGGCGGCACCACGGTTACAGGCTCTCCCCTGCAATCGGCGTTGTCGAACCACCCAGCAAAGAGGTGCCCGTCCCAGGTAGGTTCCGGCAGCGATGCCGGAGTCGCCCGGTCGATAGTGTAGCTTACGATGTAGTCGTTGCCCGGCTCTCCCGAGAGGCTGCCACCAGTACATTCATAGGTGATGTTGAATGGTTGGGAGAGAACATCCACCAAATTCGCTACGCTCACCAATCCCCACCCGTAAGCGGTATCATACCCCTCTATACCCTTGTCCACTGACGAGATTCGCAGAAGCTCCGCGAAGCCCATATTGTCTATAGCGGGGTTTACCTGTTTGACCATAGCCGCCATAGCTGTAACCATCGGGGTCGCATATGAAGTACCGGATCCGGTGGAGTAGGACTGAGGTAACGCATACCCCAGGCTTAGCACTCCGCTTCCCGGGGCGGTCACGAAAACGCTTTCGTTGCGCTGGGAGTTGGGATCGACCGTGCCTGCGCTGTTGACCATACCCACGCCGATTACACAGTCGAAGGCCGCGGGATAGTAAAGCATACTGTTCCCAAGGTTTCCGACGGCTGCCACAAGGATGATCCCCTGGGCGGCGGCTTTTTCTAGTATGTCCTTTAGCGTCAACAGGTCTTCCTCTTTTAGGCCTGTGCCCCCGAAACTCATGTTGATGACGTCCACGTTCTGTTCCATGGCGTAGCCGATAGCGCTCGAGACTGTTGATACCTTGCCGCTACCTGAGTTGTAATCTCCTACACCATCAGTGCTGAAGCACCTCAGTGAGAGGACATTCACCCCGTCGGATAGGCCCGCGATGCCCATGCCGTTTCCCTTTTCAGCCGCCAAGAGCCCGGTAACAAACGTGCCGTGACCCGTCCGGTCGTCGTATGACTCGTAGTTCTCTGGAATCCCAAGGAAACTGCGGCCGCTTATCCGTTCATAGTTCAGATCTTCGTGCTGGCGATAGACTCCGGAATCGATGACGGCTACCTTAATGCCATCGCCATTCAATCCTTTATCCCATGCGCCAGCCGCATCGATTAAGTCCAAATACCATTGGTCCGGGAACCGAGGATCATCGGGAGGAAGACTAGACGGGTCGTCATCCGGTGGATCGCCCATCGGGTAGGCACCTGCCAGGAGCTCGCCCGCTGAGAAGCTGCTTCCCTGGAGTCTCTCCGCCGAAAGGCCGCCTGTCGAGGGATCCTCCAATAGTTCCAGTTCAACATCGGGAGTGACATACTCGACTAGCCCCGCATCCAACCAAACCTGAATGTCATCCAGGCTATCAGCTAGATAATAGCCATCGGCATAGGCGATCGGAACCACACTCGCGCCCTCAACTGATAGCATGGAAAACGGCCTGACGGCGTCGTCTCTCAGGCGGACTATGTACCGGCCCTCTGTAGCTGCGCCACCCGAGTCCATTCCGCCATCCCCGCCGGCCACGATATCCGACACCACTAAAGGCGCCGCGTAGGCAACGCCGAGATTCAGGCAAAACGCAGGAGCCGTAAGTGCCGGGACTACGAGCGCAGAAACGATCAGAATGGGCAGCAGCGTGTGAGTGATACAGCGCATGAAAGTGCGGAGAAGCGTACGCGGATGCGAGACACCCCGCGGAGCCAAATGGGATGGCATGTTCGAGGTGACGCGAGATGGCTTGCTCCGGATAGTGCGAAAGATAGTTTTCAAGGTATCCCTCCGTAGTCCCAACAGAATCGGAGCCCAGTACAGTTACGCGACCGATCGTATCTGGCAACGAAATACACATCGTGGTCCTAGATACAAGACCCCGGCGCAATGCTTCTCGTCAAATACCTTAACGTCTGTTTCATAAGAGAGACCTCGCAGGCAGACCAAAAGCCTGGCGCAATATAGTACGCCGCTAGCAGTGGCGATTCCTTCCTGCCATCCTCCTTGACCCTGGAGGGGCGAAGATTCCTTCGGCGCTCAGGCGCAGCCAGTCAACGATCCCATACAGATAGCCCGGAGACTTGGGGCTAATCCTTCTCCGGCCTGCCTGCGGTACGTGTTGTCCTGACATCTTTCTCTGCCTGAACCGAAAGACTCATCGCGCGCTGGATCACAGCAAGAACTCTACAGGTAGACCGGGACTCAGCTTGGAGCCAAACCCCGGTCTGTCTGCTGCATATGTTCTCTTTACTTTACATCCTCTTCTACCTGAACCGCGGGACTCGTCCCGCGCTGGGTCAGCGACTAGATATCACGCTCAGGATCAAGCGCATATAGATCGTCGCCACCTGCGCACGCGTAGCCATGCCCGCCGGACCGAAGCGGTTTTCTCCCATGCCTTCCACAAGGCCGGTTCTCTGGCACATCGCCACGGCCTCGGCCGCCCACGCACTTATGTCCGCGGCATCGGCAAACCGGACGGGTTCCTGTTCAGCGAGGCTGAACCCTTGCTTATTCAAGTAGCGCACCAGCATGGTGCACATTTGCTCTCTGGTGATCGGGTCGTTGGGCCCAAACAGGCCTTCGCCGTATCCCTCTACTATTCCGTTTTCAGATGCCCACCGTACAAACGCGCTGTACCAAGTTCCCGCGGATACGTCCCCGAATACTTGGCCGTCGTACTGCGACTCATCGACACCCGCGAGACGACCGAGCACTGTAACGAACATGGCTCTGGTCATCTGTACATCAGGCGAAAACATGTTGTCGCCTGTCCCAAGGAACAACTCCCTAGCCGTGATGAAGTCGATGTATCCCTCGGCCCAGTGGCCGGCCGTATCACTGAACGTCTTGGGGTTAGATATCACTCTGTACTTGCCCATGACGCTTGCCATAAATGCTACACCCGCGTCAGTAACCTGAGACCAAGGAACGATGTGCTCGCGACCCTGGTCGTCAGTGTAAACCACCACCGACGAAGGACCGGGGATCACACCCTGAAGGTCCGGTATCAGGTCGTTCATGTTGTCACCCTGGCCCAGCGTCCCGGCCGGGATTATGATGATCAGCCCGGCGCCCGTTAGGATAACGTCTCTCGTCCGGTTCTCATTAGCGATAAGCTGCTGCTCTGACGGGGTCAGCGCGGGAGGCGTGCCCTTCAGCCGGTATATCGCCCGTCCCAACGAATCGTAAGTAAACGGCGAAGGCTGGTCATCGTCAGAATAGAACCCAACGCTCACAGTGCCGGTACAAGCGCTGCTCCAGAGCGTAGCATCACCTGCGTAAGCGGCTGCCACCGCGGTTTCGGCGACCGCCGTCTTGGCCAAGTAGTCGGCCTCTGCGTCATCCCGCGCTGCCAGAGCGTTGCTCGACTGCGCGTCAACAGCATCCACTGCCAGGGGGCAGTCGGCAATAGTAACTTCTGTGCCCAGTATGCCTCTCATAAGCGTCAGCAGGTTGGACAAGGCAGCGTCTCTGACGGCTGTCAGTTCTCCCTCAGGGTCGCCTGTCATGTCGACGTCAAGAGCGGCTTGAGCGACATCGTAAGCTGCCTTAGCATCTGTCAGCTCTTTAGCCCGAGCAATCGCTGCCTCGCAGTCTGCCGATGCCTGCCCGATTCTCTGATAGGCCGTCTGCAATTGGACCATTTGCTCTGCGGTCACACCGTACATGCCTCGGACGAATACCTGGTAAGTACCCCTTCGAAGGTTGCCGAAGTTGGCGGTCGCCAGAGAAATGAGCGCATTGTCGGCGTTGACCCAGTCTATGTCAACGCTGTCGACCTGAACGAGCTCCGTGCTCTCCGTTTTGAGTATCGCGAACTGGTAGGTATCGTTACCGCCTTTGCCACCGGACGCTGCCACTGTGATATAGCCATCGTCGGCGGTGCGGTAGCTGGCTTTGCCGACAACCGTTCTGAAGGTGATAGCCTCATCGGCCACCGTGACC
>DAIRWA010000054.1:0-9239 GCA_036802545.1 Bacillota bacterium
ATCGGTGCCTCGCCTCGTTGGAGCCCCGCCTCATCAAAGCCCTACCTCGCCGGAGGCTTATCTAATCGGTGCCTCGCCTCGTTGGAGCCCCGTCTCATCATATCTCTGCTTTGTCAGCGTCTGAGCCCCATCAGGGCCCGGGCTTCATCGGCGCCCCACCTCACTTGCGCCTAACCTCAGTCGCTATCGCCCACCCCCGCGGCTCCACTGACTTCTCGCGCGAATCCGAGTATCCTGTCCATGATCTTCTTCCTAAGCCTGTCTATGCCGGCGAAGTCCATGTTGGGCGCGTAGTAACGCTCCAACGCATCATGGTATTGCTTCGCCTGGCCAATGTAGTGGATGGCTGTCTCAAACAGAGACTCAAAGGCGTTCTGCGCAAGTTCCAGGCAGTGTCGATGGCTTTCGATAATAGCCGGGATCATGCATTCATCCATGTCGATAATGTTATCCCTCGGTCCGGGCACGTAAGTGTGCGGATGGATCGACTTGGTGAGCACCAGGCTCAAACCTGGCACCACGAGATGCTCGACTTTGTCGGGATGGAGCGGACAATAGTAGGCCTCGACGAAGAACCCTCGCTCCAGCGCCGCGCGCTTTACTTTTTCGAGCAGAACGGACTTGCCGGTTCCCGGCGAGCCCTGGATGACGTACCTCGTTGAGCACTGTGCCACGATGGTATTGAGGTAGTTGACCATCCCGTCAGGAGTGATCGCGCTGGCAAAGAGCTTCCGCTCCACTCCGGGGCCCGATGTAATCGGAATGCTTCCAAGGGTCTCTTGCACTACTCTGGCCGCGACAAGGTTCGCTCTGCCGTAGTCCATGGCCTCCATGTTGACCGACTCCCAGTCCTCGTACACGACTTGGGCAGCCTTCAAGTACCGGTAGGCCCTCTTGAACACCGACTCGATGCCTTTTTGGCACTGAAGAATCTCAGGCTTGTTGGCTCGTACAGAGTCCTCATCCCAAAACTCTCCTAGCCATATTATCTCGTCCACAGCGCCCGGGACCTTGGGGTCCACGACATGCGGAAAAGTGCCGTCAACCAAACCCACACCGATGGCCGGAAAGACAACCCCGTCCACCGAGTTGCTGTCCGAAGAGCAGTGATGTATCTCCACGTCGTAACCCAGGTCCACCATGTCTCTTGCGATACTCGTCATGAAGGTGGATTTCCCCACACCGGGCCCGCCTTTGATGACGAACACCCTCGTAGCGTCCTTGGGCAGTATATAGTCGTAGTAAGAGAAGAATCCCATGGGCGTGTTATTGCCCGGAAACACTCGCTTGACGCTGCCTCTGTTGATCAATCCGGAGCCCTCCCCCGTCTTCCTCTGAAAAAAGCCGTTTCTCTCTCGCATAGTATTCGGTGGGGCGAGACGGGGTGAGCGGGGCCCATGAACGAGGCTTGGGCGGGCCTCGTGGGACGATGTTGGAGCTTGACATGCTTCCCCGCTCCGAAGGCCAAGGCTTGGTGCGCGCCGGGTCAGGGGTAACGGCATCGAGGGACCTGCGTCAGGGGTCGGGACGAACCAGACGTTGCGCTCCTAACCTCGTTGAGACAGAATGAGGCGTAGATGTTTGGCTATACAAATGGTAGGCACGCTGTATAAGCACGCCGCACAGACACTCGGAGGTCAGAGCGGCAACGCCAAGGCCAACGGACACACAGGCGCGAGCGCGGCGCACAGGCACGCCGGGGCCAAAAGAGGCATGCCAAAGCCGAAAATGAAACGTGTCGCGTAAAGATCGGGAGGTCACTGAATGCCGGGCACAACGCAGAGGAAAGCGCATTCGGGCGGGAAGATCAAGCCTCTCGCTTTTCTTCTATCCGTGTCCCTGATCCTCGGGTTGCTGGGGCTAAACATCCTGTACTCCGCCCAGACGGTCGCCTTGAACCTTGACTTCTACGAAGACGGTTGGGTTGAGTTTGACGTCCCCTACACAACCGACATGACCCTCGATGAACTGGCACGCGCAGGCAAGGCCCTTACGGAATACTTTCACAACCGCACAGATACTCCGCAACTCGATGTGACGATATACGAAAGCATCGGGCCTCTCTACAACCAAAGAGAGCTGGACCACCTTGTGGACGTAAGGAACCTGTTCGCGATAGGGTTCGCGGCGCAGAAAGTATGCTGGATGTTGTTGATGCTGCCCGCCCTGTACTTGTTAGCCGAGTGGGTCCGATCCCGACGCGGTTCGGCTCAACCGCGGTCTTCGCCGGACAAGGAGCCGTCTCATCTCGATAATCCCCTTGGCGCTTTAGCTACGGCTTTTGTTATCGCGGGAAGCGTGGGACTGGGCGCGCTAGTACTTCTCGCCGTACCCGCCGTCACCGACTTCACGAACTGGTGGACTAAGTTCCACCTGTTGTCCTTCACAAACGATTTATGGCTCCTAGACCCGAAAACCGACTGGCTCATAAAGATGTTCCCGGAGGGGTTCTTCTTCAAAGCCGTGACGGCCATCGGGCTTCGGAGCCTCACTATTTCGGTGCTGATTCTCGTTAGCGGCCTGCTTCTCCGTCGGGTCGGCCCCGGATGCGATCGCCGGGCATCGTGACAGTCGCCTCGGTACCAATCGCTGCCAACAAGGTTCATAACCCGCCATTGGTTACCTATCACGAAACCAGGAATCCAGGTACAGCTACGCAGGTCGCCACCATCAAACTCTGCAATACGACGCTTATACGCAACTGGCCAGGCCTTCTTATGCGTCGCTTCCGTACCATCTCTGCCGGCAGGCTTCCCAACGCGTTAATTGCTAGCGATCACGAAACCAGGAATCCAAGCACGGCTACGAAGGTCGCCTTGCCTCGGCTGTAGAGAGCGTGTGCTTTCGAGACGACCGTCCGCGTTATCCTTCCTCACCCTGAACAAACCCTGATCAAACCCTGAATGACGATGCCCGTTGCGCAACCGGTCAGGCCTTCTGATACGCCACCTCGCCGCCGACTACCGTCATCAAGACCTGGATGTCTTTCAGACTGTCGGATCTCACAAGGAAAGGATCCTCTGATAGAACCACGAAGTCGGCCAACTTGCCCGGTTCAAGAGTCCCTTTGTCGTTCTCTTCAAATGCCCCGTAAGCGCCTCCAAGGGTAAACATGTGCACGGCATCTGATACCGGGACTCTCTCGTTGGGGTAGAAGCCGCTTTTCGGGTTCCCCTGCATGTCTTTTCTGGTCACCGCAGCGTAAATGCCCCATAGAGCATCGGGCGGCTCAACCGGGCTATCCGATCCGCCCGCGAGAGGAACACCGGCCCGAAGCATAGTCCTCCAAGCGTAGGAGCAGCGCATCCTATGCCCGACTCGTTCGTCGGCCCAGCGGACATCCGTTGTCACAAACTTAGGCTGAACATCGGCTACTACGCCTACGCGCTTCATCTCGCTGATCAAGTGCGGCGATGATATCTGAGCGTGCACGATACGGTGACGCAAGGATGTCCTGGGAAGCCGGGTTTGCGCATCGTTTATGGCCTCAAGGGCTATCCTGGCAGCCCTGTCCCCGATAGCGTGGACGGCCACCTGCATTCCTAAGCAATGGGAGCGGTAGACCCACTCTTTCAAGGTAGCCTCCGAGGTCACCAGAATTCCCGATGTGGATGGATCGTCGTTGTACGGTTCTTCCAAAGCGGCCGTGCGGCCTCCCAAAGAACCGTCTGCGAACATCTTCACGGCGCCGATACGGAAGTAGTCGTCACCATCACCTGTGCGAAGCGGCGTCGCCACCACCTCGTCCAGATCCCCCACGGGCAAATCCCAGTAGATCCGAAGGGGTATTCCCGCTTCATGGGCTTTTCTGTAGGTCCCGGCGACTCCCGAGTAGCCCCCGTAACCATCGTTGGTATGTACCGAAGTGGTGCCCCTGGCAAGGAGATAGTTCATGGCATCCTTTGTCGTATCCAGCAAGGTATCCATGCCGGGCTCAGGGACGTGCGCGGCCAACTCCATGGCGGTCTCTCGAAGCACGCCGGTGGGATCGCCGTACTGATCCCGATCAATCGCGCCACCGTCCGGGTCCGGAGTATCCCGCGTGATACCGCAAATCTCCAAAGCCTTGCTGCTCAAGACCGCCAAGTGGCCGCAAGACCTAGTAAGGTATACGGGCTTGCCACCGCCGGCTTCGTCCAAGTCTCTCCGGTTGGGGTAGCGCTTCTCGCGCAAGAAGTCCTGGTCCCAACCCCTGCCTAAGACCCACTCACCTTCAAGGGTCTTCTCCGCTTGGGCCTTTACGGCGGCCTTGAGTTCGGAAATCGAACGAACATCTGACAAAGACAGACTTCGAAGTCCCAATCCAAGGCTCATGAGGTGCATGTGGCTGTCTATGAAGCCGGGCAGAACCGTCTTCCCTTCCAGATCGACGACCTTGGGCTTAACGCCGACCGGGAACGACTCTTTGGCGGCGTCTTTGTCGCCAACGTAGATGATGCGCCCTTCATAGGCCGCCAAGGCTTCTCTTTTTCGAGTCTCATTGGGAAGCACGTAAAAGCTGCCGTTTTGATAAAGGGTAGCCTTTGCGCTCATTTATACCAACCTACCTTCCCTCGATTTCCCTTAAGGCGAAAGACTTAGTCTTCGATGGCGAATCTCACCGCGCTTTGCGCCAAGATGGTTGTGGCGTCGATGACGGTGACTTCTAAGTCTCCTTCTTTGAGCACCAACGGAATCTCGGTGCAACCCGCGACCACCGCTTGCGCGCCGGCCGCAACAAGTTTCCTTCCCTGCTCTAGGGCGATCTCTTTGCCAATATCCAATTCGCCCGCTTTTACCGCGTAGATAGCCCTCATCACTTCATCTTGATCCGTGCCCTGGGGCAAAACGGTCTCTATACCGCATCGCGCCAAAGCATTTTCGTAAAGCCGAGTCGTAAGGGTTCCCGTAGATGCCAAGATACCTACCCTTTGCGCTTTTCCCGAAAGGTGTCCGGCGACCTCGTCCATGATGTTGAGAACCCGAATGCCAACCGAATCCTGGATGGTTTTGTGGAAGTAGTGAGCGGTATTGCACGGAATTACGATGAAAGAAGCTCCTAACCGTTCGAGGTTCTTCGCGCCCGCCAAAAGCAGTGGCCGAGGGTCTTCCCCTTTCCCCAAGATGAACGCGGTGCGGTCAGGAATCTTGGGATTAGAATCCATAACCACTCGAAGATGCTCCTGATCTTTCTTTGCCGGCGTGGCTTTTATAATCTTCATGAATAGGTCTGCGGTCGCCTCGGGGCCCATTCCCCCAAGTATTCCCACGGTTTTCTTAGTCACGGTACTTGCCTCCCGTTGTCCGTCGGCTCGGTCCCTCGGTTCAGTCCGCCTGTTCGCGAGAAGCCCTTGTGTCCCCTTCCAAGCGGGTTCCCAATCCTCCGACTCCTTTGTCGATCATATCCATAGTAGACTGGAGAAACGTTCTCATCTCTACCTGGAATCTCAATAGGCGGTCCCTTACCAACTCGGTTTCCCGGTAGCTTCTTCTGAGATCATCCTGGGCATCTTCGCGCATCCGTGCCGCCTCGGCGATGGCTTCTTTCTTAATCACGGAAGCTTCCCTGTGGGCGGTCTCACGCGTCTCGTCCGCGGTCTTCTGAGCCAGCACTATCGAGTTCTTGAGAGTCTCTTCCAGACCTTTGTAGTGCTCTAGCCGGGATTCCAATCCAGAAATCACAGCCTGAGACTCCTCGTTCTGCCGCACTATCCTTTCGAACTCGGCTACCACCAAGTCCAGGAACTCATCCACTTCGCTTTCGTCGTATCCTCGAAAGCCCTTCTTGAACTCCTTGTTATGTATGTCCAAAGGCGTTAATCTGCGAATCTCTAGAGTCGCGTCAGGATCGCCCTTAGTGACCATTGTTGGAAACCCCCTCCTGGATGCCTTGTCGTTAAGTACCGGTTTCGACCAAACAGTCCCTATATTCCTGCTTCAATAGGCCCTTGGACCGAATAACGCCGTCCCAATCCTGACCATTGTCGAACCTTCTAAGATCGCCGACTCATAGTCTTGGGACATCCCCATAGAAAGGGTCTCCAGGTTAGAGACCGGAGTGCCTCTTGCAGCCAGCTCGTCCCTAAGGAGTCTTAATGAGCGAAAGGCGCCCCTTGCCAGCCTGGGATCTTCAGGGGCCACGGTCATCAATCCTCTCAGCTGAATCCCCTCCAGTGACATGATCGTGTCGCACAACTGAGAAGCGTCCTCGGGCAAGACACCGTGTTTCTTGGGATCCCGGCCCGCGTTTACTTCCATTAACACCGGAAGAACGCCGTCTGTGCGGTACATTAGAGAGAACTTGGAAAGCGCTTCGGCAACCCGGACAGAATCCACCGAGTGCACCTCATCGCATACCCGTGCCGCCATTGACGCCTTGTTGGTTTGAAGGTGGCCTATGAGGCAAAGTCTGGCGCCATCGTATGCTCCTAGGGCCTTCTTTCTCCGGATCTCCTGCACCTGATTCTCTCCGAGAGACACAATTCCGTGGCTGACAGCCTCTCTTATTAGGTCTGGGCCAACAAATTTAGTCACGCCCATAATCTCAACCAATTTAGGATCCCTTCCGGCCTTCATGCAGGCCTCATGTACTGACTTTCTTACGGAATCTATATTTTTCGCGATCATCGAACCCTTCTGCCCTCCAAGAAACTCATCCCTCTAAGCACGATTTCATCGGTCTCGCCTATTCCCTTGACGACCGCCTCTTTGCCTTTCGTGGCGAGTACCTGGACAGGTGTGAAGCGGGCGTAGGTCTTCTGCACAGTAAGCACGCCTTTCTGGCCATCTCTTTCGACAATCGATCTAGAGGGGATTATTAACCCGGTCGCCCGGGACGTAACCAAACTAATCTCCATTGAATTTGAAGGTCTAGACACCTTCAGAAGAGGAATTTCACCTGTCAACACCGAGTAGCCGGGGGGGCAAGCATCTTCCACCGCGGTTACCGTAGCTTGGGTGCTTGTCCCGTCCCGAAACCTTACCTCGATGCGACTCCCTGCCTTAACATCCGGCCGTATCTCAGTCTTTACGGGAAAGTAGAACAAAGCGTCTTGGCCGGATACAACCCTTCCCACCGGGTCGCCCATCGTCACGGTTTGTCCATCGGAGCTGGTCATAATCCTGGCATCCTTGTCTTCTCGGATAATGGCCAGAAGCTCAGACGCATCCTTATCTGCCAGCGCCACACCGGCCATTGTGAGGTCATAGTCTGAACATTGCCAGGACAATACCCCGGATGCCGGCGACAGGACTTGGACGCCGGCTGTGTCAACCGCCTGCTGCACCAAGATGACGTTGCCGGCTAGCTCCGCTCTTCTGTCTTCTATCTCGGACAAGCGGGCCCTGAACCCCTTGATGGCCTCTCCATTGTCCCGGACACGGGATTCGGCGAGACGGGCCGATTTCAAATCTCCCGTACCGTAAGCGCGGCGACCGGAAAAAAGCGCTTCAACAGCCGTCTTGTAGGCCTCGTCCGCTTGATCCACCAAGTTCCGGAATTCGACCGCGGTCTCATTCTCATATGCTTCTAGGGTGCGCTCAGCGAACAAGAGGCCTTCCGCCAAAGCTTCCGCCGTATTCGGACTGCCAATGTCGGCCAGGCGCTGTCCAAGCTTCACCGATTCGTTGCCCTGCACCAGAATGCGAAGGGTGCCATCGGCAGGCGCCACCACCAAGGAGGACCAGTGTGAGAAAAGCGCGTCACCTGTCACGCTTTCTTCAAGTGTGCCCGCCCTTCCCCTGTCTATGGGTATGAACGCAGTCAAAGCCGCGCTGCGTATGTACGGCCAAAGAAAAAGCATGGCTACAGAAATTATGATCACGGCCATAGCCACTTTACGAGCGTAGGCGCGGTACTTGGTCTTGGAACGGCGTCTTGTCAAATAGGGTTCTCCTTCTCTTCGCATAACTCCAAAGACTATTGTAACGCAAAAGAAGGCCAGAGTGGGGTGATCGCAAGAGAGAACCGGACTGGGGATGAACCTAGCGGACGATCCTTCTGAAATAGTGGTCGGACAATTCCACAAGAATGACGTCTTCGCCTATCTTCTTCACGTTTTCCCAAGGTACTACGTAGTCATCGGCGTGTCCGAACATGCCTAGCACTTTGGGCTGACCGGGAACGACTACCGCGACGATCTTCCCATTGACCAGATCTATCTCGACGTCAACGACATTGCCCAGACGCCGTCCGTCAACCGTGTTGATTACATCTCTTGTCGAGAGGTCTGAGGCCCTGATCAACGAGACCACCTCCACTCCATTATATGGCGGAGGCGGGCCCTGTAGCCTATCTACGGCATGTTTTGCAGTCTCCCCGAAAACACGGAGCCGACTTCGACCTTGAAAGCTTGGGTGAGTCTTTGCAGCCCAGACCTAAACGCGTCCAGCAGAAAAAAACGAAGTTCGACGGGCAGTTCTTCTGTCGATGATTCGTCCACAAGCAAGAATTCGCCCGCGGGACTTGCCGGTACCGACGCCTCGCCGCCCTTGGAGACGGCTACCGCCCTTTGCACCAGGTCAAAGTAGCAAAGAGGCGGGTACATCACGCACCACCAGTTCCGGCCCTCCCCTTTTCCGAGAACAACCTGCAGAGCCCTGTAATCTCCCTGAGGCAGAAAGACTTCCTGCCCGTCTGCTGTCTCGTAGGACCGGTCCGGGAAGTAAACGGTCCTAAGCGCCGCTTTCGCCCCGTAGCCAGCCCCGCCCGTGAAAAGGCATTGTGAGGCGACTTCCTCTATCTCTGAAAGAGACTCGGTTATATAGGATTCGGCCTCCTCTGAATCGCCCGCCGCGACAAGCTGGGTCCCGAAGACCTCCATAATGGCGTCCCTAACCTTGAGCTTTACTTCCTGGTCCGACGCATCGTCCGAGTTGCCTATTACGTGCAGACGCACTATGCCGGCCGGGACAGCTCCAGTCTGCAGTCTGGAAAGATTGTTGGGCGTATAAGCTTTGGTAACCTTTCTGGCCTCCGCAAATCCCCATCCGGCGAACAGCAAAGCGCCTGCCACAACTGCCAACAATATAGCCTGCATAACGTCTCGTCTTTGTCTTCTTCTCATCCCGACCACCTCCCGTCAAGATTCTAGAGAGCCATATCCCTTCTCATGTGCAAAAGCGCCGCCTTTTCCAACCGCGAAACCTGAGCCTGCGAGATCCCGATCTCCTGCGCCACTTCCATTTGAGTCTTTCCCTCAAAGAATCTCATCTTTATTATGGCCTGTTCCCGGTCGGATAATTTGGACATAGCTTCGTTG
>DAIRWA010000054.1:9249-9458 GCA_036802545.1 Bacillota bacterium
ATGGTAATGTCTTGCTCCCAGGCCGTGTCTTCTCCCGTACCATCCTTAACCTGGTCCATTACGTAGATTGGGTCACCGCCGTCATGGTATACCGGCTCAAACAAGCTGATGGGTTCTTGGATGGCGTCAAGAGCGTAGACTACTTCTTCTTCGGGGGTCTTGAGTTCTTTGGATATCTCCTTCACCGTCGGCTCGCGGCCAAGCCGAGC
>DAIRWA010000055.1:0-9215 GCA_036802545.1 Bacillota bacterium
CCCTTGGCTGGAACCCTGCCTCCCCGATTCTCTCCTGGGCTTGAGATCCCTGGAGGCGTGCTTGGAGGGACTAGATGACTGGCTTTACTTGGATATTGAGACAACAGGGCTAATCGGAGCGGCCACGTTCGCTTTCCTGATCGGGCTGGGAGTCTGGAGAAATGACGGGTTCCTGGTCACTCAGTACCTCCTCACGGATAGAAGCGGCGAAGAAGCTTTGCTTCAGGCGGTTAGGGAAGCCCTGGATTCCCATCCTACCCTGGTCACCTTCAACGGCAAGACCTTCGATATGCCGGTGCTTCAAAGCCGATTTGTCCTAAGCGGGATGCGCCCACCGGCGGGTCCTCCCTGCCATTTGGATCTCCTCTCTGTCGCGAGAAACATGGGGAAGCTATCTCAGTATGGATACGGACTCAAAGATTCGATCACGAGGTTCGCCGGAGTCGAAAGGCACGGAGATATCGCGGGGAACCTGATTCCCGCTCTCTACTTCATCTATGAGCGCGAAAGAGACATCACCATATTGGAACCGGTCATGAAACACAACCGACTGGACGTCTTGGATATGGCGTGCTTGGCTAGGGCTCTTGGCGCGGTTGTCACAGCGTCCTCTCATCGTCCCAGGGACCCGTTGGCGCTTTCAAGCGCGGGTAAGATGCATTTTCGAAAAGGCAACCTAGATCTTGCCCGGAAGTGTTTAGAGACCGCGTCGGCGGAAGGGCATTGCGGTCAGGACAAAAAGGCGCTACTCGCCCAAGTCATGAGACGCCAGGGGGATTGGGAAGCTGCCAGGACAATCTGGGAAGACTCCATCGCATCCGGAATGGGCACCGTAGATGACTACCTTTGGCTTGCCCGGTATCACGAGCTTCAAGGCGACGGGCTTGAAAAGGGTTTGGAAATCGTTCAAGAGGCTTTGCGCCGTTTTGGCGCATCAGGTGAAAAGGCCCGATCATCCCTAGAGAAACGCGAATCTCGCCTGCTAAGAAGGATCCATGCCGCACAAAAGAGAGCCTAGATCCGCTTTCACCCTCCCTCTGTTATAGCTTTTAAGGTTTCCTCATAAGTATTTACGACCGTCCAACCATCTCTGAAAGGAGGTCGATCCATCTTTGGTTATCTATCTTAGACCGGGTTCCAGGCGGAGAATGGCCATATTTGCTGTGTTCGTGCTCGTAATCCTTGGGATGCGTGTCGGCATGTACATTCCTTTGGGGGAGCAGCAGGCCCACGCCAAGATCATGCCTATTGAGAAGGTGCGCACTGAGGAACCTCTATTCGGAGTAGTGGTGGACGTTACCACCGCCGGACTCGACGAAGTGACCGTATGCGTATCTTTTCTTGACAACTTGGGGATCAAGGCGACGTGGTTTATGAATGCGACCTTCATCGAATCCCAACCGGATCTGGTCAGGCAAATGGCTCTTACCGGGCACGAGTTTGGAGTGAAGGGCACTGACGAAAAGCCAATGCACAAGCTTTCCGCCTTGGACGCAAAGGACCGTATCGCCAGATCCAGGCAGGCGCTGGCCAAGTCATCCCTGGATCCTGCCCCTTTCTTCCTTCCTCCGGGCCAGAAGTACAGCGATGTTCTCGTTCAGGCAGCCTTCCAAGAGGGCTTCCATGCGGTAAAACCCGGAGTCACGGCGACCAAGATGAAAGGCAAGCAAGGCGAAGCCGGAATGAAGCTTGCGGAAAGGGTCGGACCCGGGGATATTGTCCTAATCAAGCTGGAGAAGAAGGGTCTGTTGCCCAAAGAAGCCTACTTGATGAGTCTTGTGACTTGCCTCGGAGAAAAAGGTTTTTCGGCAGCCACGTTGTCAGCTCTGGTGCGCAGCATAAAATAGCGGTTCAAAGGATCCCCGAAGTAAGGAGCTTCTTCAAGATGGAGGAAGCCAACCGGATGAGGACTCCGGCGGGGGTCCTGGCATTTATCCATTCTCCTGTAGCCAGGGGCGTATGTCCTTGCGGGTCATCCCCCAAATAGACTACGGCTCGCCCAACTACGGTTCCTGCGGCCATCGGGGCGCTGATCACTTTGGGGAGATCGACTTCCACCCGGAGCCCAGAGCGATCTCGGGGCACGCACGCAAACAAGTCGTAAACGCATACTATCGGGACGGTCTTCTGGAAGGAGCCTTTGGCCGGCAGGCTAACGAGGGTCTCCCCCGCCACCGCGACTTGGGCCACACGGTAACTCCCGAAGCCGTATTCCAGCAGCCTGGCAGCGTCGGACCATCTGTCGCCGCTATCCAACACCACTGCCAAGAGCCTCATTCCGTCCCGCGTGGCGGAGGCAACAAGGCATTGGCCTGCTGATTCTGTGGTGCCGGTCTTGACCCCGTCCGCCCCCAAGTACAGCCAAAGCAATCTGTTGGTGTTTTCTAGGCTTGTGACGACTCCCTTTTCCGCTTCGATGACGTCCTTTTCTTTGGTGGCCACCAAGTGCCTGAAGTAAGGGTGTTTCAAGCAGGTCTTAGCGATGAGCGCCAGATCAAAAGCCGTGGTGTAGTGGTTCGGGTCGGTGATCCCGTGCGGGTTGGAAAAACGCGTGTTGACGGCACCCATCTCCCGGGCCCGTTGGTTCATCATGTCGAAGAACTCCTCGGCCGTTCCTCCAATGTATTCGGCCAGCGCCCAAGCCGCGTCGTTGCCCGAGTTCAGCATGAGACCGTAGAGGAGGTCTTGGACGGTGAACACGTCGCCTTCCTTTAGGTACATGCTGGAACCTGGCTGAGACGCGGCTTCCCACGATATCTCCACCGAATCCTCCAGGCATCCTTGTTCCAGTGTCAGGAGCGCGGTCATCATCTTGGTGATGCTGGCAGGATGCATTCGTTTGAAAGCGTTGTGCTCGTAGATAAGAGTGCCTGTGTGCCATTCCATGAGCAGAGCGGCTGCCGAGTTCACATATGGGGTGACGGGAAGTGACGGTTCGGCCGCGGACAGAGAGGGCGGCAAGGCCGCCGCCTCAAGCGCAAAGACTGCGAGTAGGAAAAGACAGGCGACACAAAACGGGCGTGCACGCGACATGGGTGACATAGTAACACATCCTCAATAGACGCATAAGGAATCCTATTGAGCACAGAAGATGCCTATGAGGCCGAAAGGGGGACGATCTTAAACACCAGGTCCTTAACGGGTCCCAGTTCGCCGCCTACGCCTAAGGTCTCGCCGTTGAGGTTCAAGGTGATGGCCCACGGTTTTCCCGCGCGTACCACTATCTCGCTTGAACCCGTAACCTCACGCTTTTCTCCAGGCACTAGAGTACCCTCGTAGATCAT
This sequence comes from Bacillota bacterium, assembly GCA_036802545.1. Taxonomy (GTDB): domain Bacteria; phylum Bacillota; class Sulfobacillia; order Fermentithermobacillales; family Fermentithermobacillaceae; genus DULO01. The sequence continues at coordinate 3,285 of DAIRWA010000055.1, forward strand.
TTCTCCGTCAGACACTATCCGCATCCAACAATGGGAGTCTTCCGTATTAAGGGTTTCTATGGTCAACTCAAGCCGGTCGACGTTCTGACATTCCCATACGCTGGTCTCCGAATTAGGATCGCTTCTCGCTATGGCCGATTCGGCCGGGGGTACGGTCGCGCCCGGGTCGTCGGGCGGGTCCGTATCGGGTGGATCAGTATCCGGCGGGTCGGTATCGGGAGGATCGACTTGTCCCGTAGGTGGGAAGACGCCGGCCAGTATGCCGCTGGAGGCCAAGTAGTAAATGCCCAATGCCACCACAAACAGAAGTAGGAATACGTATAAGGCCGAACTTCTTTGCCTGGTGGTCTTGCGATGCCCTCGCGCCTGGCTTTTCGCCTGACGACGAACCGCGGGAGTTGCCCTTTGAGATTCCCCGCGAGGAGCTCTTCGGGGTCTTATTGGCTCGGGCGCTCCTTCTTTGTCCAGGACTGCTTGGTATTCTCGGGCCAGAGCAAGCCCGTCCAGGCCCACAAACGAAGCGTAGGATTTCAGAAACCCTTTAAAATATATGTGCCCCGGTGCGGCCTTATCGTCTCCTTCCTCCACCGCCAACAGGTATTTTCGCCTGATTAGCGTCTTCTCTCGGACATCCTCGATGGACAGCCCAAGGCTTTCTCGCTGTTCTTTGATGGCAGAGCCTATTTCCTTGAGTTTTTCAGTCTTGGGGTCCATCTCTTGGCTCAAACCATGTACCTCCTTTTCTTCACGGACGCAGCCGCGTAATGGTTCTGGGGAATGGGACCGCCTCCCTAAGGTGCTCCAGGTGACAGATCCAAGCAACCAGCCTTTCAATGCCTAATCCGAAGCCGCTGTGGGGCACGCCTCCGAACTTTCGGAGATCTAAGTACCAGTCGTATTCTCCGGCGGGAAGGCCGTGTTCGTCTATCCTCTGCTTTAGCAGGTTGTAGTCAGACATTCTCTGACTTCCTCCAATGATCTCTCCATAGCCCTCGGGAGCCAATAAATCGGCAGCTAAGACGGTTTCGGGACGGTCCGGATCAGGCTCCATGTAGAAGGCCTTGACCTTAGTCGGGTAATGCGTCACAAACAGCGGCTTCTTGTGCTGAGAAGCGAGCATAGTCTCGTGAGGAGCCCCGAAATCTTCTCCCCACTGTATTTCGACGCCTTCTTTTTGAAGAAGTTCCACTGCGTCTGAATAGGTCATTCTTGGAAACGGCGGGGCCATCCCCTCTAGTTCGACCGGGTCACGCCCAACGGTCTCCAGTTCTCGGGAACGTTCTTGCAGCACTCGCCGGACGACGTATGCGATGAGGTCTTCCTCCAGCACAAGCAGTTCTTCGAAGGTCATGAAGGCGGCCTCGGGCTCGATCATCCAAAACTCCGTAAGGTGCCGCCGCGTCTTAGACTTCTCGGCTCGAAACGCGGGCCCGAAGCAGTAGACTTTTCCCAACGCCATAATAGCTGCTTCGTTATAAAGCTGACCGCTTTGGCTGAGATATGCTTTCTCTCCAAAATAGGGAGTCTCAAAAAGGGTGCTTGTCCCCTCGCAAGCTGACGGTGTGAGTATGGGGGCGGTAACTTCCAGAAAGCCTTGGTTGTCCAAGTAATCGCGGCATGCTCGCATCACCTCCGCCCTGATGGCGAGGATGGCTCTTTGGGTGGGAGTGCGTATCCAGAGATGCCTGTTATCCAAGAGAAAGTCAGGCCCGTGTTCCTTCAACGAGATCGGGTAGTCAGGGAGGGCTTCCGTCACTATCTCGCAGGAAGTTACATGTATCTCGTATCCGCCCGGCGCCCGGTCGTCCTTTCGCGCATGGCCTTGGACTATGAGAGCCGATTCCTGGTGCAAGGCGACGAGATTGCCGTACAGCTCATCGCCAAGGGTTTTCTTTGAGGCGACGCACTGGATAGTGCCGGTTCCGTCCCGAAGGATCAAGAACATGACCTTCCCTGAAGACCTCTTATTGTATAGCCAGCCTCGAAGTCTCACCTGGCTGTCTTGGTGCCGGCCAACTTCAGAGACCGTCGTATCATGTATTTCCCTGTCTGTTCCTGGCACGAAAACCCCTCCTGCATTTGTCCCTGGTCACTCGTTATATCGCTTTTTTGGCGATCCTTGTCAAGATTTCATTGTATGGGAGCTTCTGGCATCAAAGGAACATTCGGCGGCAAAGTCGGTTCCCCTTCGGCAAGCCCTTCGAGTTCTGCCAGGACCCGTCCAAGTTCGTCTATGGTCCGGCCGAAACCCGCCCAGTCGCCGCTTTGAATTAGCTGTTGGGCCTCTCGCCACAAACTAGCCGCTTTTGATACCAATCCTGCAACGTCGCTAGGTCTGCCCAGATCGTCTTCCGGCATCGGGACTCCTTCGCCGAAGAGCAGCGTAAGGGCGTCCTCCACGGTGTTGCCCATCACAACCGAGCCTCCGTAGTACATGAGAACCCTCTTTAGTTCGGGAATCTTTACTTGAGATGCCTGGATGTATAACGGTTCTACGTACAAAATCGAGTTCTTAATCGGAATGGAAATCAGATTTCCCCTGATTACCTCGGACCCTACCTGCCCCCACAAAGTTGTTATCTGAGAAATCTCCGGGTCTTGGGAGATCAGCGACTCCACCTGCATGGGTCCGGGTGTCAGCCTGCTCTTTGGAAGAGTGTACAGTACCATCTGCCCGTAGAGCCCAGGATCGCACCTAGCGCCCAGCCACGCGGTCATGTTAGGTTTTCCCCGAGGCGTGAACGGCCTCATCAGGAGGTACTCCGGTTCTGTATGGTCCGGAAGCGTGGTGATGATGAAGTACGGCTCCACCAGCTGTTTAGATTGGCCGTATATCTCCTCGGGAATTTCCCAGTAGTCCTCCTTGTTGTAATAGACGCTTGGATCCGTCATGTGGTACGTCAGAAGCACCCTGGATTGGATGCGAAACTGCTCTATGGGATACCTGACGTGCCGGAGTAGAGACTCGGGCATAGCGTCCATCGGTTTCAAGAGTCCCGGGAAAATCTTGGCATAGGTGTTTACGATAGGATCTTCCGCGTCGGATTGGTAGAAATCCACAGTTCCGTTGTACGCGTCGACAACCGCTTTCACCGAGTTCCGGATGTAATTTACTCCTGTGACGGGGTCCGGTTGACTATATGGGTAGTTGGCGCTGGCGGTGTAGCCGTCCACTATCCAGTAAAGCCTCCCATCGGCGAGGACTACGTAAGGATCGGGATCGTACATAAAGAAGGGCGTTATGGCCTGGACTCTCTCAATAATGTTTCTTCTCATGATCAGGCGGGATTCCGGCGTAATGGCGCCTGAGACAAGTATCTGATAGTCGGCGAACCGCAGAGCAAAGGAGAGACGCCGCAGAAAGTTGTCTAGAGGTATTCCGGCGGATCCCTGATAGAATGTGGGTTCAAGGCCTTCCGTGTCGCTTCTGGGGTAGTCAAACTCGGGTTCCTTTGTGTTGACCACGATATAATGGTTCGTCAATTCCCCAAAGTATACTTCCGGACGGTGTATTTCAAGGTCTGTGGTTGTCCTAGGAGGTATATCCGAGAAGTAGAACTCGGGCATGTCGTCTGGGCCGACCCCGGAAATGGGACTCATTACGATTCCGTACCCGTGGGTATACTTGAGGTGCAAGTTTATCCAAGTGAACGCGTCTTGAGGCAAGGCTTGCGTGTCCAGTTCTCTGGCTGATGTCAGTACCTGCCTGTATTGGTCACTGATTTGGTATCGATCAATATCTACGTCGTTGAACTTGTAGTACGCACGGATTTCTTGAAGCTGCGTATAGGTGTCTCTCGAAACCCTATAGTCCCACAGCCGAAAATTCCTGGCGGTATCAGGGTTTGCCTCAAGGTCTTCAAGGGTAAGGTCTTCGGTAGCCTGGAACGGCACTACGTCTATGGCGTCGAGCCCGAAGGCGCTCCGTGTGAAGTTGATGTTATGTTCTATGAAGGGAATCTCATAGGCCAGTTCGTTGGGGGATACTGTGAACTGTTGCATGAACGACGGGTACGCGTATCCCGCGACCAGGCCGAGCACAATCAACCCTACCGCCGAGTACCCAACCCACCTGAAGCTTCTTATCACGATACCGAAGAGGGATATGACGGCGCCAGCCAAGGCCACGAATATAAGCACTCGAAAGGCCGGCACCTGGGCGTGTATATCGGTATAAGACGCGCCGAAAGCGACTCCTCGAGGCGAGTACATTAAGTCCCACATATCTATCTGATATCCCCAAGCCTTCAGGGCGAAGAGGCATGCGGCCAGCACAGATAGGTGAGTCCTTGCCCTTCTGTCTATCATGACCCGTCGTGTGGCGAAGCGTAAATCGCCAAACAAGAAGTAGGCCGCGCCGGAGATGACCAAGGCCGAAAGCAAAGCGACCCACAGGTGCTGTTGGACGAGTCTTATAAACGGAAGGCTGAAAATGTAGAACCCCGCGTCCTTGCCGAAAAAGGGATCCGCGATGTTGAAAGGCGTCTGATTGAGGAAAGCCAGGATTACGTGCCACTGGGTGAACGCGGCAAGTCCGCCCAGGACGCCCACTACAGCCGAAGCGAGCAGCACCAAAAGCCCTACCTGACGCGTGGCGGATACCGATACAGGCATAATGAGCCCGCCGACTAAGGTAAGCTCACGCCGTTTCCACAAGACGATCCTCAGATTCAAGTAGGTTATCAGGAAGAAGAACAGTCCGCCGGTGAGCCCCACCGCCGCCCTGGCCGACAGGATCCTCCTTAAGACTGAAAAGTACCCCACATCCTGAAACCAAAGTACGTTCGTATAAAAGGAAGCGATTCCTGTGCTAGTTACAGCCAGTAACGCCGCCAAACCTATCAAAATGTAAAGCCAACGGGTTTGCCGCATACGCATAGAACCTCCTAGACGCTATCTTTCTTCAGGCGAGTTAAGGACCTCGTTCCAATTGGCAAAATATTCCTCTTTACTGTAGGTAGGTGTGAAGCTATCGAGTATGCTCTTGGCTCTTCCGGCGCCGTCCCACAGCAGATCAACCACTGTCGCGGCCATGAGTTTGGCAGGCAAGATGTATGCGTCCACCGGGTCTTTTATGGAGAACCTCTCCGTGTGGGCCGCCCCGTCCGCGCCCGCGCAGGAAGGATGGATTGCAGGCATGATGTGCATCAGGTCACCGATATCTGATGACCCGGCCCCGTGCTTCCCCTCTTTGATGAAAGTATCTCCTACAAGGCTAGAAGCGTTCTCGCGACACACGTCGGTCAGTTCTACACAGTTCATCCGTGGCAGATACCCGGGCAGTTCTTGGATGTCTACCTCGGCACCGATGGCCAAAGCTCCGGCTCGAATCGCCCTGTTGACCTTAACGCCCGCGTCCTTGATGGCTTCCATGGTCTTGCCCCTTACGTATGTTTCAATGCGAACATCCGCCGGGATAACGTTAACCAGGTCGCCGCCTTTTGTAATGATGGGATGAACCCGTATGTGGTCGGTGTCCCTAAACGTCTCTCTCTGCGCATGAATCCAAGAAGAGCCGCGTTCAAAGCATTGACGCCCACCTCAGGCGATCCTCCCGCGTGAGCTTCTACGCCCTTGTATTTCACCAACTTGCCGATGAACCCGTTGGACGTGCCTCCGAGAGAGACTTTGCAGTCGTCCCCCATAGAGCTCATGTGTATCATTATCGCCATATCCACGTCGTCAAAGAAGCCCTGGGCCAGGAGCTCCTGCTTGCCGCCAAAGAACCGTATCTTGCCCTCGTCCCGAAGCTTCTGCCTGTATTCGAGTTCTACGTATTCCTCGGCCGGAACGCCAAGAAATGTGATCTTACCCGAAAGGTGTTTGGCCGCGTCAGATAGCACCAAACCCATAGCGACGCCCAGCATGCTTGCGACTTGTCCGTTATGCCCACAGGCGTGAGCCGCGCCCGAAGTCTTGTCGGCGTGGGGA
>DAIRWA010000056.1:0-9150 GCA_036802545.1 Bacillota bacterium
GATGCCGCGCGTTGGTGAGGCACGCGATACCGGATGCTAACAACATTTACGCCAACTTTCTTTAATGTTGTGCGTTAGTGGGGACCGTGACATCCTGCATGAAGTTGCAGAAACGTCCCGGTACTCTGACGTCGCCTGACCTTTTGATTCTTTGTTTCGCGAGTGAATCTGCGTGAGCCAAGCCTGTGGTGTTAGTTGGTCAAAGCGGCCACTCCTGCTGGGAGGGTAGGTCATAGCGACCACTCCTGCGGGGAGGGTAGGTCATAACGGCCACTCCTGTCGGTAGGGTAGGTCAAAGCGGCCACTACTCAGACGTGAGCAGGTCACAGCGACCACTCCTGCGGGGAGGGCTGGTCATAACGGCCACTACTGCGATGAGGGTTGGCCATAACGGCCACTCAGGTGAGAGTAGGTATAGTGTCGAAAGGGTTTTGCGTTATTGTGCAGGCCGGTCCTCGAGGGTGCCGGCTGAATCCTCTTGAAATGCCAGGGGTAACCTAAAGCCAAGAGGAAGGTGACGCGTCCTGAACGAGCCTCTTGTCGTCGCCATACGCAGCGTAGTCAGCTTCTTAACATTAGCGATTCTTACACGCATCCTCGGGAAGAAGCAAGTCTCGCAGATGAGCTTCTTTGAGTACGTGAACGGCATCACCATCGGTTCAATTGCCGCGACTTTGAGTGTCGACACCAACATTAGGCCGCTTGCCCTGTGGATTGGGCTCGCCATATGGACTGCGGGTGTCTACGCTCTCGAGAAACTTAGCTTGGTGTCGCTCCGAATCGGCAAGTATCTAGACGGCGAGCCGACAATACTCATCATGAACGGACGCATCATGGAGAATGCTCTTGGCCGGCTGAACCTTCGGGTGTCGGACCTGTTGGGTTTACTGCGAGGACAGGGCGCTTTCGACATATCGGAAGTGGAGTTTGCGATCCTGGAAACCGATGGACAACTGTCCGTCCTGAAGAAGTCCCAGTACCAACCTTTAACGCCTAACGACATGGGGGTCTCCACTCAGTATAAAGGAATCAGCACTGAGCTCATCTACGATGGCGTTGTTGTGGACGCCAACCTCAAGCAGGTCAACCTAGACCGGAAATGGCTTATGGCGGAGCTTAGGAAGCGCGGCATAAAGGGTCCGTCTGAGGTGCTCTTGGCACTTCTCCAGACTTCGGGCGAGCTCTATGTGGATCTTTATGATGACCGTGGAAAAGTGTCTACCGACATAAGCGATGAGGAGGAAAGGCGGAAGGATTCGACTTGAGGAAGGTAATCTGGGTTTTGATGCCCTTGATGCTAATCGTCCTCTCTGGTTTAGCTCTAGGCTCGACTGGGTACATGAAGAAGCCGCGCGAGGACAGAGATGATTTTGCCTATCACCTCGAAACGATACTGCCCAGTATCTCTGAAGAGGAATGGGATTTGGCCAAGAAGCAGCTGGATGCCACTAGGGAAGCTTGGTGGATAGTGGAGAGCCGACTCCAATTGAGTTGCCAGAGTGACGAGCTTCGCGAGGTAGCCACAGCTCTTGCCCGGTTGGAGGGCACCATCTTGGCCAAAGACAACAAGGCAGCTATAGCGGCATGGGTCGGGGTCCTTGAGCAATGGGACCAGATCGGCAGGTGAAAGGACGGTTAGTCGCCCTGTCTACTGCGTTGCGATATCGCTTGTGGACAACGTCGAAGCGGCTTTGGAAGGCGAGTGTGGGCCTCCGCCGCTACGTGATCCGGAGACGCAAGAATCAACTAGACGTCGGGGCCGCTTGTGTGACGTTCAGACGCTCGATGGTAGTGACCAACGGATTCTAGACCATGATTGGCCGCCGACAGTTCGGGTCGCAGGCCGTTCACGGACCTGTGTGGAGGCAAGCCGTCAAGGATTCCGATGGTGGCGGGCTGTCTGGGGTTCCTGCGGTGGCAAGCGTCTAGAGTCCTGGCGGTAGCAGATCGAGGCCGTCTCCCGTTAGACTCAGCGCCAGCCCCCACCCGAAAGGCTCAGTGACTCTCAGCCTAACCGACAAAGCGTGTGTCCCACCGCCCAGCACCCTGGTCATTTTGCAGGTATCAAATTCGATATACCCTCTGCCCGTAGCGCCCGCGGTCGGGCGAAACGGCTTGGTGGAGGCGTAGAGGGGTAATCCGTCAATAGACAGGGTCAGGTCATCGCTTAGACCGAAGCTCATGATGATCTTGCTCTGGACTTGCAGAGTGAACCGCCTGGTCAGAGTGACTTCTTTCAGAGATAAGGGAAAGTAACGGTTGAGGTTTAGGATGCCATGCGGCTCGCAATGGACGACACCGTAGCCTTCCGCCAGCCAGGCTGTGATGAGGCCGGGCGGGAGAATCTGACAGCATTCTTTACCTCTCTTACGCAGTTCATCTAAGTTGAATGGATCTAACGGAACCCCAGTATCGGACCTGATGGCTGTTGCGGAGGTGCTCGGTTCGGCGGCACCCGTCTCGGTGGTCTTTGTCAGCGAGGCACTCGTCTCCGAGCTACTTGCACCACAGTCGTTCGTATCCCGATTGCCCTTGCGGCATCGGCGGTAGTTGTCTCGTCTAAGATTGGCCCCACAATTGCTTGTGCCTGAGGTGCCCGTCTTTGAGAAGGTCGTGACTGGGACTTCTGCTGCTTCTGGCTGCTCCGGGGTTTTCTGTGTAGCGGTCTCCGTCGAAGGTTCCATCCCAGGTTTCGCCGCAGATACCGCGCCAACTTCCCCCTCAGGTTCCCCTGCATATACCCTCATATTGCAGAAGTAAGCCGGTAGGTACGTCCATATCCCGATTGCCCCCGCGGATTGCGGCATCGCCAGAGACTCCACTGTTAAGGGTTCCTGCCCCGGCAGATGGACTGAGGCAGTCCTACCATAAAACTCGACTACCAGCGTGTACCATTCTCCGATAGGCACTATAGCTCCCTTCTGAAAGTTCGGCCCGTGGTAGATCTGCCACGTGTTTGAGCCCTGGAATACCGGGTCATATTGGAGAGCGTCCCACTGGCCCGATGAATGCGGCTGGCTGTACATGAGTTCGTAGTTGTGCTGGTCGGCTATTCGAAACGCGATGCCGGGATAGGCGGGCCCTTCCGCAGCTATATCCACCTCAACTCTTCCTGAGCTTAACGCGGCTAGCCTTGGATCCGTCAGGGCTATTAGGCCGTTTTCTACCCGCAAGCACTGTTTCCCTCGGTAGCACGCTGCTTTGGCGTCTTGTGCATGAATCATCAGGCTGTCCGGACCGTCCGGGCTAATTAGGGGACCTTGATGTAGAAGCCGAGACCTTGGTGCGTCCATGCCTATATACCTCACTTTGTGCTTGACCAGTCTACCACAATGGTCCAGTCGACGAAGTCGACATCCACATGATTTCGGTTTTAGTCGCAGCAACCTGGGTCCACTGCCATCTCGGACACTACGCCCTAGACCGTCCGCCATGTAGGACACTGCCCCCTAGAGCCACTGCCATCGCGGACACTGCGACCTAGAGCTACCTCAATCTCGGACGCTGCCCCCTAGACTACCCGTCATCTAGGACGCTACGCCCTAGATCCACCGCCATCTAGGACACTACGCCCTAGAGCTACCTACATCTAGGACGCTACGCCCTAGAGCTACCTACATCTAGGACGCTACGCCCTAGATCACCCGTCATCTCGGGCACTACGCCCTAGACCCACCGCCATCTAGGACACTACGCCCTAGAGGTACCTCCATCTCGGACGCTGCCCCCTAGACTACCCGTCATCTAGGACGCTACGCCCTAGATCCACCGCCATCTAGGACACTACGCCCCAGAGCTACCTCCATCTCGGGCACTACGCCCTAGACCACCTGCCATCTAGGACACTACGCCCTAGATCCACCCGCCATCTAGGACACTGCCCCCTAGACTACCCGCCATCTAGGACGCTACGCCCTAGAGCCACCGTCATCTCGGACACTACGCCCTAGATCACCCGTCATCTCGGGCACTATGCCCTAATTACGCCTGAGTAGTGGCCGCCGTGAGCTAACCTAGCCGGCGGGGTCGCTATGCCCATTCCCAAGACTATACTGCCGAACTCGGTCGCGATGCAGCTTAGCAGGAGAGTTGAAACACGTCGAAGAAAGTGAGTAATCACGCGAGACTGATGAGGGAGCACAAGCGACAAGCACGAGGCCTTCAGTGCCTAGGGGGAGCCAGATGGACCGAATCAAAGAATGGGCCGATCGAAAAGGATACCTAGTCGCGTTCACCAAGCCGGAATCCATGGGTCCCGCAAGGGACGTTGTCTTGTCCATGTACGATAGTGGTCAGATAGATACGGGCTTCTTCGAGAGCAGTCTGCGTCGTCTTAAGGAGGCCGACCTGAAGTGGGATTGGAGCCCGAAGACTGTCATCATCGTTTTGGCCCCCAGACCTGCCCACCTCCTCAGTTTTGACGCGGAGACAGGTCCTTTTGAGGTCGTCGCCCCTCCCACTTACGTCGGTTATCGGGCGGCGGAATTGGCGGTTCAGGCGGAGCTCGGTAAGATCCTTGGCGAGCAGTACCACTTGGAGAGTCCTCCGGTGCCCCTGAAATCGTTGGCTGTCAGGGTAGGGCTTACTAAGTACGGCCGCAACAACATTGCGTATACCAAAGAGTTTGGGAGCTACCAGCAGCTTTATGGGTTCGTCACGGACGCGGAGTTGACCGAAGAATCCACCGAAGAAACCTCTGAGGAAACCGCTGAGAAGACCGCCGCAAAAACGTTCGCTGAATCCTCTGGGCGCTGCGTCGGAGTATGGGCTAAGAGTAGCGTCGGAAACACGCAGGCCGCCTGCGACCTGCCTTTACTGGAAGAGTGCCGTGACTGCGGCAGATGTGTGAACGTCTGCCCTACGGGAGCCATCGCGGGAGATCGTTTTCTGCTGCACGCTGAAAGGTGCCTCACGTACTTGAATGAGTTCCCAGGGGAGTGGCCCGACTGGGTACCTCGCAGGGCTCATCACGCTGTGGTAGGGTGCATGAAGTGCCAGGCGATCTGTCCTGCCAACAGAGGAAAGCTCCGGGTCGAGAGAGTAGTAGCAGAGGGCTTTACTTTCGAAGAGACGCAGGCGCTGTTTGAGGCCGACGATGCGAGTCAGTCGGCATCCTGGGAGTCGGCCAAGGCGAAGTTGTCTAGGCTTGGGTTGCCTGGATATGAGTCGTTAGTCGGCAGGAATCTTAGGGCGGTCATGGAGGCGCGAAAGTGCCATGTAGACTGATGTCCCAGATGGCCACTATGGTCGTAATCATTTGTCTTGTCTAGAATCGGGGGAATCGTACATTGGCAGAGAAATCTTCCACGAGTTGAGAGGTCCGCGACAGATCCTGGCGGTCAGTCTCACACGCGGATCGCTGTATCGGTATACTCTGTCTATCCAGGACTCAGGAGGTGGGTTTCTTGGAAAGTGATAAGGAAATGCTAGCTGTCTGCGGTCTGGATTGTGGCAAGTGTGACATCAGAAGGGCGAAGTCGGACCCCGTGATCATGAAGAAAGTCTTGGATTGGTACAACACAAAATTGCCGGGCAAGGTGAAGCCGGAGCAGATTCGGTGCGAAGGGTGTTTGGGAGATCGGTCCGTCCACTGGTCAGGTGACTGCGGCATTCTGCGGTGCGCTGTGGATGACCGGGGGCACGAGTCCTGCTCCCAATGCGGTGACTTCGCGTGTGAAAGGCTGGAGAACTGGTCTTCCACAGGTGAAAAATACGGCGAAGCCCTGGCTAGACTTCGCTCAATGAGCGGTTTATCAGAGGTTACTTGCATCGCCTTGTAAGGATTCCCCCAGAATTCGTCGGTAAAGGCGAGACCGTAAGATATTTCCATTTCCCCCTTATGAGGCATTCAAGCAAATAGGCGGTTCAAGGATATGGCCGGCTCGGGACCTGCCGCGGTTAGCGATGTGTCAGATTTGCGTAATGAGCTCGCCTCGCGCCGGATGAAGATTACGTGCAGAAGGTGTTTGCACTCGACAGACAGCTCGCTCTGTAGCAGGGACCCCGGCTCTCCCTCTGGCACCGCCGGGAATTCGATACGAACCCCAATGGAGGTGTTGCTGTGATGCTGGATCTCAAGGAACACGTCCCCGACGGCCGGGTGAGTACCGGGCTATTGGCGTACTACGAAGGCTTTACAGTCTGGGGCCTGAGCCGCCAGCGATACTGGACGAAGATTCCCGGCGGCATCTTGACGGGCTTGATCGGCATCGGCGGAGGGCAGGAACCGGGCGAGAATCTTATCCAAGCAGTCAAGCGGGAAGCCCTGGAAGAAGCCGGAGCTGGCATAGAAGTCCAGGGAAGAACCCCCACCGTTTGGGCTTATGAGGACGGGCGATCCGAACTCCGAGACTTAAACGACCTCCTGGATGAGGGCGAACCCAGTCCGATTCTGATATGGCAGATGGATATTCCGTGGATAGACGACGATAGAAAGCCCCGGAAGATGCAGTACATAGCCGCGGTATATTTAGCTAGATTCCTTTCTGAGCCAAAGCCAATGGCTGAGAGCCCTGGCATGGCATTCATCAGTGGAGCTCAGCTTCTGTCTCTTCTTGACGGACCTAGGCTGATGTCTGAGATGGTCACACAAGGAGCTCGTTTGAAGGCCGCTCGCCGCTCCGATTACATAACTGACCCACTGGCGCAAGCGGAAGGCACAACTGAAGACGGCAGGATAACCATTCCCGATGACATCATGGTCGAACTGCATGGCTCGGCCCTCTATTTGGCCCGACACTGGGGGCAGTTGGCGTTGCCAGGTAGGAGCGCCGCGCCGGCAGTCCGCCCTTGAAAGAGAATACTGGATGAGTGATGAGGTGCGGGGATGGGCGAGCTTTGTTAGAGGGTGTATCAAATTGAAACGAGGTCTGGGTTTTGCGGGTGTTCGCGCGATGCTTTCGAAGGGTGCCGCTCTGATTTGAGGCGGGCTGCCCGTGATGAGGTGCGGGGATGGGCGAGCTTCGCGCGAGGGCGCTTCAAATCGAAGCGAAGTCCGGGAGCAGTAATAGGCCCGTCCAATTGCTGTCCAGTTCCGGTTGCACAAAGCCATCACGGCTTGTATAATACCTGAAACCGTAGGCTGGCTGCTTGCGTTACTTAAGGAATGGCGTCCAGGACTCGAGTTTTGCGTTGCTCTAGGCTGCGAATCTTGAATGCCTGCCCTCAGTCAGAGGGCACCGTCGGAGAATAGCACTCGAGCGGAAATTCCTTTCGCTGGTTGAGCATGGATATTCCGCCGAGTGTAATTTTTTGCACCGATTGGCTGCCAGCCGGGCCGCAAAGGAGAGTGTCGGAAATGGCAAGCGTTCCAAAGCAAGTTGACCTTGGCACCGAAGTAGAAGCAAAGGAAAGAGACATATTTGCGACCAAGATCGGAGTGGTTATCGCCACTCTCGGTTCGGCCGTGGGCCTGGGCAACATCTGGAAATTCCCCTATCTTACCGGCGTAAACGGCGGTGCCGCGTTTGTCATTATCTATATGCTTAGCACGCTCGTGGTCGGTCTGCCAGTGATGATCGCTGAACATGCGATAGGGCGGAAAGCCAGGGCGGATGCCATCGGCACTTTCAACAAGTTAGCTCCGAATACCCCGTGGTGGCTGATAAGCGGCGCGGGCATTGTGAGCGCATTTTTCATCTTGGCCTTCTACAGTGAGGTAGCCGGCTGGGTCTTCGCCTATATTCTCAAGGGTGCCAGCGGCTCCATTCTGAGTTCTGACCCCGCGGTTACATCCGCCGCCTTCGGCTCTCTGGTTTCCAGCCCGTTTCAGTCTCTGTTTTGGCAGTGGGCGGTCCTGGCTATGGTAGGCGCAATCATTATGAAGGGCGTCTCTAAGGGTATCGAGAGAGTGACTAAGACGCTAATGCCGCTGCTCTTGGCAATCCTGATTCTTGTATGCATTCGCAGTGTGACACTTCCGGGTGCCGGTGAAGGGTTAAGCTTCTTGTTCAAGCCGGATTTCTCAAAAGTTACATGGGCTACAGTCCTGACGGCTATGGGTCTTTCGTTCTTCAAGTTGTCTGTCGGTATGGGTACCATGATCACTTACGGCAGCTACTTCCGTGATGATCAGAACATTCCTGCGACCGCGACCAGAATAATGCTGTCTGACCTTACGGTCTCCATCCTTTGCGGGGTCGCCATTTTCCCGGCGGTCTTCGCCTTCGGCTTCGAACCGGGTGCAGGTCCTGAGCTTCTATTTGTGACCATTCCCGCGGTTTTCAACGCAATGCCTCTTGGAAGATTCCTAATGCCGCTGTTCTTTGTGCTCGCGGCTATAGCGGCGACAGGGGCGATGCTGTCCCTCTACGAAGTGCCCGTGGCGTTCTTGGTCGGGACCAAGGGTTGGGACAGAAAGAAGGCAACTCTCGTCACTCTCGCCGCCCTGGTTGTAGTTGGTTCGACGGCGGCATTGTCCGGAAGCGTCTTGGCCGACTTCAAGCTCATGGGCATGACCATGTTTGACCTGTTTGACTGGGTGACGTCAGTTCTACTTCTGCCCATCGGCGGCTTGTTTGTCTGCCTATTTGTAGGATGGAAATGGGGCGCGGATGAGATCAAGAACGCTCTCTCTAACGGCGGACAGCTGGATAATGGCGCGGCGGTCGCGGCCTTTACGGGTGTGGTCAAGGTAGTCACCCCAGCCCTAGTATTGGTCGTTCTGTTGAACGGACTCGGTATCATATAGGAAGAATCATATAGGAAGAATCACATAGGAAGAATCACATAGGAAGAATCACAGAACATCGAGGACCGTCTGTCCATTGACTTACGCTGGCAGCGGTCACGATGGTGGCTACGAAGCCTAACGAGGCCTTGTCGGTGGAGACTTCCTCCGGCAGGTCTCTTTTTATGCCCTTGCAGGCGTTATTCGAGAACATCGCCTATACCGTGGCAATGCTGCTCGTAGCGCAATTGGCTGCGATCACATGCGGTGTATCATCGTATCTCATTATGTGAGGGTCCTACGGGCTTCTTCATCAAAGCATACGAGGAGGAGACGCCATGCTCAGGTCTGCGCTGATTTCTTACCTGATCGGTTCTTTTCCCAATGCGTATCTCTTCAGCAAGTGGTTTGGGGGCCGCGACATACGCAGAGTCGGCTCTAAGAACGTTGGAGCCACAAACGTTGCAGTCAATGTGGGTTGG
>DAIRWA010000057.1:0-7687 GCA_036802545.1 Bacillota bacterium
GTGCGCAAGGGTTCCGATTGATTCTTGCTCAGGAGCAAAGGTTTCGGCCAACTGTTGCACTGGCGCAAGTATTCGCCGACATTACCTGGTCTGAGCTGGACCTACGTCTGAATCAGTCGGATCAGGGCCTTGACCTGGCGAAAAGAAACTCCCAGCGTGCGCACCTGGAGCGTGCTCCGCCCGAGGCATTGCGCCGGAGATAGGAAAGCCAGCCTCCGCTGAAGAATCATCTCTATGAGGTGATTTGCATCAGCCTTCGATTCATACTCGGACCTGCGGGTTCGGGAAAAACCTCATACATTGCCAGAGCTATCGCCGATAGTCTTGCGGCGCGTCGTCTAGCTACCGGTGAAGCCGGCAACAATGCACCGCGTTCCGGCGTGCCGACCAGCGTGGTAAGCGCCGGAACGTCAAGTCATGACGCAGGCAGCATCCTCTTCATCGTGCCTGACCAGGCAACTTTCCAGATGGAGCGCCTCATCCTACGCGATCCGCGGCTCAAAGGTTTCATGGACCTTCAGGTTCTATCCTTCCGCCGCTTGGCATGGCGCGTATTGGAGGAGACGGGCGGGACCTTTCATCCGTTCATTACTCCGGTCGGGAAGAGTATGGCAGTCCAAGCGATACTCTGGGACAATCGCAAAGACCTGACCGTGTTCGCTCCGTTGGTGAACTATCCGGGTTTCCGGGACAACGTCACGGATACCCTTAATGAACTCCACTCTTATGACGTTAGTCCGGATGAGTTGCAGGCGCGGGCATCCGGTATTGAGGCGCCATTCCTCGAACAGAAGGTCCACGACCTTGGAGTGGTATACCGCAACTACGCCGACTTCCTAAAGGATCGTTTCCTGGATCCGACAGATTACCTTAACCTCGCTTCGGAGAGGATGGCAGCTTCGCCGCTGGTAAGGGGAGCTTCGGTTTGGGTTGACGGTTTTTCGGGTTTCAATCCCGATGAGTACCGGGCTTTGGGGGCACTTCTGGAGACAGCTCGCGAAGTTAACGTGGCCCTATGCATTGACGAAGGGGCTGCAGAATCTGCCCTCAGCGAGGATAGTTTGTTTCATCAGACGCGGGAAGCCCTTGAGAAGATTAGGGAGATCGCCTGGAAGCGGGGGATGCCTGAAGCCCCTGCTGTGATTCTAGGCAGAGACGGCTGTTTGCCCAGGTTCGCAAGCTCTGACCTTGCCCTGGTGGAGGCCGGACTACGCGGAGCGCGGGAGTCAGATGAGCCATCCTCCGATGACGATGGCGTACAAGTTGTCGCCGCAGCCAACCCCCTGGCTGAAGTCGAGTTTGTCGCCAGAGAGATAATACGCCTGGTTAGGGACTACGGATATCGCTACCGTGACATCACCGTCGAGACCAGGGAGTTGGACAAGTACTCGGAATTGGTGTCGCTAGTGTTCAAGGACCACGGCATACCCCATTTCATCGATGAGAAGCGGTCCGTGTCCCATCATCCGTTGGCGGAACTACTTAGGGCTGCTTTGGATGTCGTCCTTACATCGTTCTCGTCCGAAGCGGTATTCAGATACCTGAAAACCGATCTGGTGCCTGTAAGCCGTGGGGAAGTCGACATATTGGAGAACTACGTCCTCGCACATGGGATCAACCATCAGAGGTGGGTGTCCGAGGATTCCTGGCGGTTCGCCAAGCGGTACATGGTAGAAGAGGATCGGGATCATAGGGAGGAGCAGCGCTGCGAGTTATGCGATGAGGTTCGCCGTAAGGCGGTTCTGCACCTCGCGACGTTTTGCGGGTTGGTTCAGCCTGGAAGCACAGCCGGTGCCGGATCTGTGCCTGAACCCGGTCGCGCAGTAGGCGACGCTTCAGATTCCGGTGACCACAATCCCCCATCCGCGGCCGATGTGTCATTGGCGCTGTACAAACTGCTTGTTGACCTAGATGTCCCGGCGACTCTGGAGAAATGGCAGAAGGAAGCCGAGGAAGCAGGGGATTTGGCCGAGGCCATGGTGCACGCGGGCATTTGGGACCGGACCATGGAGATACTTGAGCAGGCAGCGGAGATACTCAGGGATCGCCCGTGCGACCTGAAGACTTACTCGCTTTTGTTGGACGCAGGGCTCCATGACATCCGGCTCGGTGTGATACCGCCTTCCTTGGACCAAGTCTTGGTAGGGAACTTGGACCGCTCCAGGCAGCCCGCCTGCAAGGCAACTTTCCTCCTCGGAGCTATCGCGGGCTCACTTCCAAAACGGCAGTCAGAGGACGGGATTTTCACGGACGCGGAGAGAGAGCGGCTCCGAAACCTAGGCGTTGAGATGAGCCCGGGTTCCCGTCTTCGGCAGCTTCACGAGAAGTATCTCGTATACATCGCTCTGACTAGGCCGAGCCACCGGCTTTACGTCTCGTACCCCTTGGGTGACGCCGAAGGCAAAGCCCTCGAACCGTCCCATGTGCTGGGGACGATCCGCAAGATGTTGGGGGACAGACCCGAGCGGCTTGTCTCCTTGGACCCGCCCGGACGGATGCCTGATGACCTGGACTATGTACTTCCGGCTAGGGTTAGGAACCTAACCGTCAGTAGGCTGGCCTTAGGCAGACAAGGTGTTTCGCCGGGCCCTGCGTGGGTTGAGGCTCTTCGGTACTTAACGGCGCCAGAGCGAGACGTAAAACCTCGCGTCGAAGTCGGGTCGAGCTCTGCCATCCAACGGGTTCTCCGGTCTCTTGAATTCCGCAACTTTGTGCCGGCTCTAGGGCGGTCGACAGTCAGAAGCCTTTACGGCTCCACTCTGAAGACAAGCGTATCCCGGCTGGAGCGGTTTAGCGCCTGTCCTTTCAGTCACTTTGCAGCAGACGGCCTGAGGCTCAGAGAGCGGGACATATACAAACTAGAACCCGCCGATGCCGGAACCTTCCTGCATAACGCACTGAAGGAATTTGTGATGGAGGTTCATAGCGGAGGCCGGAACTGGACCGCCTTAACAGACGCGGACGTCAGCGCTGCCGTCTCCGATGTGGTGGAGCGCCTCGTCCCCCAGGTCCAAGAGGAGATATTCCTTAGTTCCGCCCGATATCGTCACGTAGGGAGATCCCTCGGAAGGATCACCCGGCGTGCGGCAGATGTACTGACTCAGCACGCCAAGCGAGCCAAGTTCAGGCCGGCAGCTCTCGAAGCTCAGTTTGGGCTCCGGGGCCGCATTCCGCCTCTTGTGTTGTCTCTCGGGGAACTTGGTCAAGTGACTCTGCGCGGGCAGATAGACCGCCTGGACGCGTGCGTCAATGAGGATACCACTTACCTCCGTGTTATCGACTATAAGTCGAGCCCGCGACCGCTAGACCTGACCGACGTCTATGAGGGGCTTTCGCTGCAGCTTCTAGTGTACATGCTGGTAGCCGTGTCTTCGTGGAAGGAAATCGTCAACGCTTACGGACTCACTGGCGCGGGTGATGTTGGGCCTACTAAGGTCGTTCCGGCGGGCGCCCTTTACTTCGTGGTCCGGGATCCCATTATCCCCACATCTGGTCCGGTTCCGGAGGAGCAGTCCAAAGAAAGCCTCTTGAAAAGCCTGCGGATGTCCGGGCTGGTCGCCGGCGACCGCCAAATAGCCGGTCTGATGGACTCCGAGATGAGGGGGCACTCCCCGATTATCCCGGTCCAGTTTACCAAGGATGGGCTGGGCGCGCGCTCGTCGGTGGTTCCCAAAGACAAGTTCCCGTTCCTTCTGGATTTCGTAGAGGAAAAGGTGCGGTCTCTGGCGAGCCAAGTCTTGAAGGGCAAGGCTGACATCCTTCCGTATCGCAGGGGACAGAAGAGGGCGTGCACGTACTGCCCGTTCGGTCCGTTGTGCCAGTTCGACGCCTTGATCCCCGGCAACTACTACAGGAACATCAAGCCGGTCTCTCCCGAGGTCATATGGAACGAACTCGGAGGGCAACAGTCGAAAGGGGGGACCGGGCAGTGAGCGAAGGACCGAAGTGGACAGCGGAGCAGACATTGGCGATAGAGACCCGCGGCACCAATCTTCTGGTATCGGCCTCCGCAGGCACGGGCAAGACGGCCGTCCTGGTCGAGAGGGTAATCAGCCTCGTGACCGGCGATCCTCCCGTGGACATCGAGCGCTTCCTCGTGGTCACCTTCACCGAGAAAGCGGCCCAGGAGATGAAGGCGAGGGTCCGCGCCGCGCTCGAGAAGAAGACAGCTGAGAATCCGGACGATAGGGCGCTCAAAAGACAGCTTGACCTCCTCGAAAAGGCTCATATTTCAACTATTCACGCGTTCTGCCTGCGGGTGTTGAGAAGGTTTTTCCACCAAGTCGACCTGGACCCGTCTTTCAGGGTGCTGGACACAGGCGAAGCGGACCTCTTGAAGCAGGACGCTATCGATGAGGTCTTTGAGGACATGTACCAGACATCCGACGTGTTCCATGACTTGGTGGACATGTACGGGGGCCGTGGAGTGGACGAGGGCCTCAAGGCCACGGTCACGCGCCTATACGACTTTGCGAGCACACAGCCCTCCATGGATGGATGGCTGAATGAAGCGAGATCAAAGGTTGACAACGTCGCGGGTAGATACGGTGGGAGTGGAAAAGGCAATGGCAGCGGTGCCGACGGCTCGGTATGGCGGCTTCCCTGGACCAGGTCTCTACTTAAGTCCGCTGTCAGAGACCTGAACCGCGCGCTGCAGCTGGCTCAGGAAGCCCAGCAGATATGCCTGACCCCGGGCGGTCCCGACGCCTACTTGGGAGTAGTGGAAGAGGAGACTGATGTCTACTCCAGAGCTAAGAGGCTGGCCGAGAGGCTTCTGGCTGATGGGCACGGGATTGACGAGGTCGAGGAGGGTGACGCCGGGCACGAGAGTCGCGATGAGGACGAGAGTCAAGATCTAGGGCAGCTTGGAGAGGCCCTGCGCCTGTCGCTCACCCATGAGTTCGCCCGCATGCCTTCCATCCGGAAACCCGAAAACCCGGCCTTGAAGGAAGAGGCTCAAGACAGGAGAAATGCCGCGAAGGAGCAGTTCCGGAGGATAGGCGACTATGCGTTTACGCGGTCTACGGAGCAATTAATCCATGAGCTTATCGCCCTGGCTCCATACCTTGACTGTCTCATAGAAGTTGTGAAGTCGCTGGACGTCAGATATACGGCCAAGAAGTTGGACCGTGGAGGCCTGGACTTCTCCGACCTCGAAAGGTACTGCCTTCTCGCGCTTTCGAAGGACGGCGGTAAAGTTGCCGCGGAAGTGCGATCCGAGTTTGACTACGTGCTGGTCGATGAGTATCAGGACACTAATCCCGTCCAGGAGGCGCTCCTTGCGCTGGTAACAAGGGACGGGGACCAAGCCAACCTCTTCACTGTCGGGGACATCAAGCAGAGCATTTACCGCTTCCGACTGGCAGAGCCGCGCATCTTCTTGGAAAGACACAGGAAATACGCGAGGGCAGGGGAGCATGGAGGCGTTGTGTCGGTAAGTTCCGCGGACGTGGCTGGAACGCCCGCGGAGGGAGCGGTAAAGCCTGAGGAAGCAGCCGAAAAGGCCAGTATTGCCGGGACATGCCCTGGACTGCGCGTTGATCTTTCAACCAACTTCCGCAGCCGATCCGAGGTGTTGGATGCCGCCAACTGGGTATTCAAGCACATCATGCGGGCGGACTTGGCTGATATAGATTACGATGAGGGGCACCGGTTACGGCTGGGAGCAGGTTATCCCGCCTGCGAAGATGATACGTTTGTGGCTGAACTTCACTTGTTGGAGAGGCAGGCGCCCGATGGCGGGTCAGCCGCGCAGGAAGGATTGGAAGAAACCGAAGTTGCCCCCTCGGATGGCTCGTCTGCCCTTGAGGACTACGAAGCTGTCGAAAAAGAAGCTCTTGTGGTGGCATCGAGGATTGCCGAGATGGTGAATCCCCGGCATCCCCTGATGTTGTGGGACGCGGGCAAAAAGACTTACCACCCGTGCTCGCATAAGGATATCGCTATCTTGATGAGGTCCACCAAGGACCGCGCCAACGCAGGCCTTGAGGGGCTGGGCAGAGCCGGGATCCCTGCTTACTCCGACACCGCCACGGGATACTTCCAGGCCAGAGAGGTGGAGATAGCTCTCTCGCTCTTGCGCATCATCGACAATCCGAGGCAGGACATTCCTCTAGCCGCCGTATTGCGGTCCCCTATCGTGGGGCTCACCGCCGAGGATCTTGCCGCCGTCAGGATTAGGGATAGGGAAGGGGATTTCTACGACGCGGTTGTGGCCGCCGCCAGCCCGGACGCTGACTCCCATCTCTCCTTGCTTCTCAGGCAGTTCCTATCCGATCTCAACCGCTGGAGGACTATGGCGCGACGGAAGCCTTTGGCTGAAGTCCTTTGGACCATCCTTCGCGAGACCGGCTACGAGGACTACGTCGGCGGCCTGCCGGGAGGGGCCCAGCGTCAAGCCAACCTCCGAGTTCTGTGCGACCGCGCCAGACAGTTCGATAGCTTTGGCCACCACGGCCTTTTCCGCTTCTTACGGTTCATCGAGCGCCTTCAGGAGTCCGACGGGGACCTGGGCGCGGCGCGAGCTTTAGGCGAGCAGGAAGACGTCGTGCGCGTGTTGTCCATCCATAAGGCAAAGGGACTGGAGTTTCCCGTGGTTTTCGTCATGGACCTTGGCAAGAGGTTCAATACCGAGGACACGCGGCAAGACATCCTGTTCCACAGGGATTTGGGCATCGGCGCTCAGTACTGCGACTTGCTGAGCAGGGTGAAATACCCGTCCCTGGCGCACCAGGCTATAGCCCTGAAGCTCAAGGAGGAGAACCTCGCCGAGGAGATGCGGGTCCTTTACGTGGCGCTTACCAGAGCAAAGGAGAAGTTGTGTCTGGTTGGGTCGGCGCGGAACCTAGACAGAATGAGAAAGCGCTGGCAGCGCCTGGATATTTCTTCGGCAGGGACTTACCTGGACTGGCTGTGTCCGGTTATCCTAGAGGAGACGGGCTCAGTCGGGGACCAATCCACATGTGAAGCAAGTACCGGGGCCGGCCAAGTCGGCGAGTCCGGCACCGGGCGTTCCATCACAGTTGCCGCTACCGAACTTGCTGCCGCGCATCCGGCACTCGCGGGCGTGCCGCCGTTTTGCCTCCAGTCATGGGGAACCGAGGACGGCAGCGAAATACCTTTACCGCAAGAGGTCAGGCAACAGTCAGATTACCCGGCCGAAAAAGAGGCTGCTGACAAGGGCTTGCTCAATGAGCTGATGGAGACCCTGGCGGTCAACTCGGATGAAGTTGCCTACAGGGAGGTCAAGCGGCGTCTCAAATGGGTGTATCCACTGGTGGCCCTTACGACTACGCCGGCCAGGATGAGCGTGGGTGAACTGAAACGGCGTTTGGACACCGAAGAGGAGGATTCCTGGCGCTTCATCCCCCGTCCGCAAAAACGCTTGGCGTTCGGTGATGGAAAAGCCCAGAGCGAGGGGATTCGCCGAGGTATCGCGACCCATACGGTTCTGGCGAGGATGGACCTCCTGGCTTCGGGGTCACCGGAAGATGTACGCGCCGAGGCGGTTCGTCTGGCAGACTTAGGTTTCTTGGAGCCATCGCAGGTCGATGATGTAGACGCCGCGAGCATAGCCGCGTTTTTCGCGACGCCCGCCGGACAGATGCTGACCGCTAATCCTGGTAACGTAAAGCGGGAACTGCCTTTTACCCTTTCTGTTCCGGCCAGGGTTGTGGCAGGACAGGGA
>DAIRWA010000057.1:7697-9124 GCA_036802545.1 Bacillota bacterium
CGAGAATTGACTGATGCCGGGGACGAAGTACTCCTCCAAGGGGTCATCGACGTTCTGTTGGACGATGGGAATGGCTTGACTATCCTCGACTACAAAACAGACACGCTGAGCGCCGGCCAGATTGGCGATGCCGTAGCCCGGTACTCCCCTCAAGTTGCGTTGTACGCTTTAGCTGCCGAGACCATTCTCGGTAAACCTGTTCAGAAAGTGGTCATCGCCTTCTTGACCGCCGGAGAAGTTCATGAAGTGGACTGGAAGAGTTACCTCGCTGCGCGGGGATTTTCCTTGGGCTTAAATGGATCTTGGGAAGTCTTGTCGAATGGAGTCCTCTACAAGTCGTGTTCGGGGAGTGTGGGTCGATGAAGTGGCCAAAGCGGTGTTTGTCCCTGTTGGTTGCACTATCTATGGTGCTACCCCTGTTCCCGATCCTGGCGTTTAGGCAAAGCAAAGCGAGCGCCGCCGGCAAGGCGGAGGGTTGGTTGGAGACGCCGGTCCAAACCCCTTCCGGGACCCAATACGATGCCCGGGTCTACTATGAGGTTGTGTCCGCGGGCTTGACCGCGGGTGGGACCATCGAGACTGGCGGGACACGTTCCGCCGTAGTTCGCTTCACCCTCGAAGACCCCGGGGAAGACTCGGTCTCCTTCCGCTATACTGCTGTTTCGGGCAGTGCGGATACCGGCCGACACCTGACCGGCACACTTTCGGGTATTGTCAGCCTTTCCCAAGCGGAACCCGTAACGGATGTAGTAATCGATATAGCGCCTTTCGCGGATAACCCGGGTAAGTATGGGCTACCCGACAACTCCGACGCCTTCTGGACTGGCCGGCGCGTTTTCTACCTCTTCTGCGATAGCATACGTAACGCCCTTTTTGACGGGGACCGGGATAGCCTGACCATTCCCGTGCCGGTCGAGAGCGAGTTTGACTATCTGGCGGTTTATGAGCGCGCCGTCAATACCGGTCTCATCGATCTCGACGCGATAGACGGCGCTTCGTCTCCCGGGGTTTATCCGATTCCGGAAGGCGGCGCACTGACGCTGACGGCGGAGATCTCCGGGGATGTCCGGAAAATGCTTGATGCCGGCGTGTTCACACATATCCGGCTGCCCGAGGGCTATTTTCAGCACGACGGCAGCGCCGAAGGCAGCGTGATTTGCCGGATAGCCGTATCGCGCCTCCCAGACGGAAGCGACGCGATGAGCTTGTTCGAGGAGAGCGTGATTTTGGCTGAAGTCGGCCAAACGTCATTTTACTCCGAGTCTTTCCCGCAAGAGCAACCGGTTTCCGCCGTCAACCTCGGTCCGTTTTGTGAGGGCAACGGCATTTTCAGAAGTCTGGACTTCACCTTCGACCATTCTGGGGTGACGGGAGCTGTCGATACCTGCTTCTTGGACGCGGAGGGCCAGTATGTGCGCAGGCAGGTC
>DAIRWA010000058.1:0-8042 GCA_036802545.1 Bacillota bacterium
TGGTGGCGCACGCTGTTAGAGTAGCGTGAAGCGGAGGGTTTGACTATATCTCCCTCCTCTGTAAGAATTGACGATAGAGATAGCAACAGGGGAGACTGATCAGATGCTAACAGCTCCAGAGGTTATGATCCATGATATGGTCTCCGTCATCGTTAAGCAAGTCCAACCGGAAGCGATCATCCTCTTTGGCTCCAGGGCCACCGGTAGTGCTGGGCACGAGTCAGACGTTGATCTCATGGTCATCGAGTCCGAGCCCTTCGGATCGGGCAACGACAGACGCCGGGAGA
This sequence comes from Bacillota bacterium, assembly GCA_036802545.1. Taxonomy (GTDB): domain Bacteria; phylum Bacillota; class Sulfobacillia; order Fermentithermobacillales; family Fermentithermobacillaceae; genus DULO01. The sequence continues at coordinate 288 of DAIRWA010000058.1, forward strand.
TGACTCGTCTGTGGAGGGCTTTGGCCAAGTTTCCTGTCTCCAAGGACGTCCTAGTCTACAGCCAAGACGAAGTGGAAAAGTGGCGCGGCAGTCGCAATCACATTATAGCTCGAGCGCTTAGAGAGGGGAGACTCGTCTATGGAACCATATGATGAGGCTCGCCAGATGCTCGCCGCCGCAAGCAGGGACTTTCGAGCCCTAACTGGTATGTTCGACCCTGAAGTATTCGCCGATGAAGTCTTTGGGTTTCATGTTCAGCAAGTGGTCGAAAAGGCGCTCAAGGCTTGGTTATCTTTGCTCAGTGTGGAGTACCCCAGAACGCACGACATATCTCTACTTCTTGGCATCCTAGACGCGAAAGGCGAGCGGGTGGAGCTGTTCGAGGACTTGGTGGAGTTCAACTCTTATGCGGTTCAGTACCGCTACGAAGCTTTTACCGAAGTAGGCGAACCCCTAGAAAGACCCTCTGTGACTCGCCGTGTGGAGGAACTCTTGAGACTGGTTCAGTTGAAAGTAGACCAGTCTACGCGTCGGTAGAGCCCCGGACTTGCCAGCTCGGTACCGCGCAGCAAGATTGACGCAATCCTGTGGAAAAATGTAGTGTACGCTGCAACGCAAGGTGCGCGAGGGTGATACGCACTTGGCGCCTGGATTCGGAGGAGGTCTACATATGCATCCGGTAATCGAGAAACTCTGCGGTGGGCTGTTGGTTTCGTGTTGCGTTGGCGATTTGTACGGCGATAGCAGTTCGTAAGGGGGCTGCGAAGCTGGCACTAATGCCATACTATCAGGGAGGGTTTATGAATCATCATTACGCGGACGATGGCAGGATTCTGACGCCGCCGAAAGAGCTGGAACCGCTGCTAAAAGGCTCATTCCCGGTGTTTTCTAAACTGCTCGGACATATCCGCTTTTTTTATGTAGCGGATGAGATTTGGGATGGGAAATCCTCACTCATATTCAACGCCAATGGCAGACGATTAGCTGCCATCGAGCTTGAAGACGGTGCTTTTTGTGTACATATTGGGGAGGAGGTTTCCGAATCACTGACGAAACTATGTTGGCCAGTGCTTTCAATATGCTAAGAGAAAAAACACCTATAGATTGCCATCGCCCCTCTGAACAACTCACGGCTAACCCCGACCCAAACGTATTTCCTTGCGGCTATCGGTGCGATATGTGCCTTGGGTACCAAAGCTATAACGAAACCCAAATCTCGGGAAGTGATAACTTCGTTTACATGAATTGGGTTTGTTACAACAACTGTATTTCAGACAAAATAGAACGCCCGCTTACCAGCGAAAGAGGAAAAGGTGTTTTTCGTTGTTCGGGATGTAATTTAGATAGGAACAGGTTTTGCCGAAGTTATGCCTGCTCTAAGGAGAAAGGATACGCTAGTTGCGCGGAATGTGGTGAATATCACACTTGCGACGTCTACCGCGACAGCCATTATGCGGGGCAGTGTAATTTAGGCATTACCGCCGAGGAAGTCTCAAAACTGGTGATTCCTTATTGCATGAAAGAACGACTAGATATGATTCGTAACGGGACTCCGGGCACGGGATGTGTGTGAATGGCGCTCGTGGAGCAGACCCCTTTGACCCGATGCAGGCATCTATATCAGCTATACGATTCTGATGCTAGTCTGCATGACTTCGGAAGCCGTCGGATTGGTCTCCGTAAAATCACAGGGAAGAAACGGGTGGGGTTCTATGCGAATGTCTACGTCTGGTTCTCCTAGTTTCCGTACTGCCCGTCTACATAAGGCAGAATCGCCCAAGTCACATCGCCGGCTGATATGCTTCGCGTTTCGATCGCAGGTTTCCATCCCACTGACGCTTTACCGCAGTCGTACTCTGCGCAATCCATACAGCGTGGCACGCCTTTATCTTTCGCGCATCTCATCTGATCGCAGTCGAATCTCCCGGTTATTCCTCCACTAGAACAACCATTGCAGGGCGGGAATCCTGCATCAGGCTTCAAACCGTATACTCGTCTTACTCGTTCCTGCAGTTCCTTGCGGAACTCATCGCTTATCGTTCCTCCAGTGTAGTGGACGCAAAGGTCACAGCGGTGTCCGCAACCACCATATATAGCCTGCTCCTTCGGAAACGGCTTTCGGTTAGGCTTTTTCTTAATCACGATCATCTGCTTGACGGATTCGAGCGTTTCCAGGTCGGCAACAGGAATCATCATCCACTTGCCGTCAGGGAAAGTCTTGCTACTGTCATAGATGTCCTGTATCTTCTGAGGAAACTCACCGCGCCGAGCCTCGAACTTCTCCCGCTCCACCTTGCCGAATATCACTTGAAAATCGTAGCGATCTTCGTGAATGTTGATAGACAGGATGGTTCTCTTTCCCTGGCGGAACTTCAAGCAGTCTATGTCGTAGTATTTGCCTGCCACCTCATCGAGAACATACTTTCCCCGCATGAAACGCATGGTTTGTTCGCTGACTCTTTGCAGTTCAGTTTTTTCGCTCACTTTCTCATCCCCCGTTCCATATCCTGCGCTGCGCGGTTGCTGAGTACTCCGCTGCTCATGTCACCTACTGAACTCGGGGAGCCATAGGACGACATCACGTCTGATCCGATCCTATGCTAAGCAGTAGTTCGGTCAGGTCACCGAAAAGCGCCTTCATCAAATCGTTGGATGTTGCCTGATCGAACACGATCAACCACCTATCGTCGTGTTTTTCGAGGATGAACGTAATATCGGCCGATATCATCTTCACGTTGGGGTCATCCGCGATCTCAGTCAGCGCATCCATGACCATCCCCACGATTTCCTGCTGATCGGGTTCCGTGCCCGTAGCGGTTGACATCATGAGGGCCCCGAAAAGCTCGCCAACCAGATCCTTGAGGACCTCAGTCATGTCGACGCAGGTTAGGGCAACAGACACCGACGCCCCGTCTTCCAGAGATGTAACCTGCCCGATCTTGTACGCAGTCCTGGAAAACAGGCGCCGGACGACATCGATCTGTTCGGGCGTAACCTCGGCAGAGCCCATGTCGGAGTCCAGGTCAAACTCGACGCCGTCTCTAAATATGAGTAAACTTTCCATTCTCGCCGTGTCCGCTAAGCGGAAAGCCTCAAAAAACTCCTTCACCGTTTGTTCGGGCTTTGGCCCGGAACAGCCGGATAGCATCAGCGTGAGGGCTACTAGCCCAACCAGGGCCTTTTCATGCGCACGCATACTCGGCACCTCCTGTTCAGTTGGCTAGAGAAGGCCCCTGAGCCGCCATCGTCCCCAACTGTTGCTCTCCTGATTACTCGGAAAAGCATTCCTACATGTTTATGTTTACTCGCACTTTCTTCTCGGTGGCCGCTAAACCCTGCGATCAACACGACAACTCTGCCATTTGCCAAAGCAAGACCTCCGGCGAAATCTGTCTGCCGGAGGTCCGGTATCCGCTCTCTATTCTCTACCGCCTACCCTGGACTCGCTAACTACCTTCACTACCCACTTCACTCACTCCGCCAACTGATGGAACGGCGGCATGTGCTCGGGCGGCATCGCGCACTTGTATTTCTTGCCGCCCGTTTTCTTCAGAAACTCTTCCTTAGCTTTGGCGACGGTATCTGGAGAAGTCAGAAGCTCGAGTCCGGCCTCTGCCAGCACTTTAGCTGCCATGATCATCCCTGCGTGCCCGATGCCCATACCCGATTGAGCAGTGTACTGCCAGGAATGGCCCGGAGTGCCTATGGCGTTGCACGCGGTGGCAAACTGCGCCGTGGGGCAGCACCAGCTGACGTCGCCCACATCGGTGGAACCCTTCGGATCGTCGGGTTTCGAGGGCATGGGAACCACGGTTGTGTTGATAAGCTGCGATTTGACTTCTTCGGGGACATCTATGGCCCGGAAGAAGGCCTCTTTGGTTCCCGGCTCAAACGTCTTGTTGAGTTCCTCGGCGAACCTCATTTCCTCGGGGCCGAAGAAGGGAGGCCCGACCCTCTGCATAGATTCATCGAGAACACTTTCTAGGACAGAGTTGGGTATCACGTTGTAGATGGCGTCCAAGAGCTCGATCTCGCACTTTGTGTCGGTCATCTGTGCCGCTCCATACGCGCAGTTTAAGACCCGCGCATAGAGGGCCTCGACCTCGTCCTGCTGGGGCGAGCGGACGTAGAACCACGCCGTCGCCTTAGCCGGAACTACGTTGGGTTGGCTTCCGCCTTCAGTGATGACGTAGTGGATTCTCGCCTTAGGGGGCATATGCTCGCGCAGGAACTCCACGCCCATGCCGGTCAGCATGATTGCATCCAAGGCGCTTCGACCGTTATATGGGTCTCCCGAAGCGTGGGCAGTCCGTCCGTGGAACGTGACGTTCATGGACGTTACGGCTAAGGACGTGGAAGATCGCACCTGGTTCAAGGTGCCGGGATGCCAGGTTAAGCACACATCGCAATCGTCAAAGAGGCCGGCGCGCGCCATGAACGCCTTGCCGCCGAAGTTTTCTTCCGCCGGGCATCCGAAGTACTTTATTGTTCCGGGGAGCTTCTTGGCGATCATCTCTTGCTTCAGTCCGATCACCGCCCCAAAGGCGCCGCCCCCAAGAAGGTTGTGCCCGCATCCGTGACCCGCGCCGCCCGGTACGAGTTCTTCCTTGACCGGGATCGTCTTCTGAGATACGCCGGGCAGCGCGTCATACTCTCCCAGGAACCCGATTACCGGGCCGCCGGATCCCCAAGTGGCGACCAACGCCGATGGCATGTCGGCCACACCGAGAGTCACTTGGAATCCCTCAGCTTCCAGGGCTTCTGCCAAGACTGCCGCTGACTTATTCTCGTGCAGGCCCACTTCCGCGAACGCCCAGATTTGGTCCGATACCGATGTGATGACGTCCTTCTTCTCGTCAATGTACTTCAGAGCCGTTTCGGCTTTCGCCCCCAATGCGTTCTCCTCCTCAATGTCTCTGTTATGTCCTCACTACGTCCTCAGCCGTCCGTATCCGTACGCACCTCCGGGTCTATGTCTGCATTCGACCTCGTAACCGCCTTATCCCTACTTCACCGGCGGAATCAGGTGTATCCAATCGCCAAACAGGAACTTGAGCCTAGGGATGAACAGCCCGAGCCTAGCCATTACGGTAGTCCCGAAAACCGCCCCAAAGGACACCATGAGTACAAACCGACCCGCCACGGCGCTTTTCTCGATGACTTTCTTGAAAACCTTGTTGCCTAGAACCGAGCCGTTCTCGCCGCGCGAACCTATGATGAAGAAGAACACGCTGATGGCGGCCACGTTGGCGAACAGTGAAAACGCCGCGTTGAAGTTGGTAAGCGGCACAATGGCTCCTCTCACTTGGGAGATGATCCCGGCGTCGATTACGCCGGTGATGGTAACCGCCGACGCTACCCCAACCAGGTAAGCCAAGGAGTAACGGCTGAGCCACCCGAAATTCGGGATGAACCGGGCGAACAGTAGGACTCCCAGGGTTACTGGCATGAGTACGGCCCATTCCCCGTTTTGAAGGGGGACGACTCCCAGGTCGCGAATGTTGGTCCAACCCATCACCGCAAGGTGGGCGAGGGACAGTCCAAGATACAGGTGCTCACAGACCCTGAATATGGGGTTCTCCTTGAACAAGTAACTGTATATTCCGAGCGATATCAAGGCGCCGAGCCAGACTTTGACGTCAGTTGACACTGTTCTTCACCCCCTGGTTACTGTTCTTGCCGCTCTTGCCGTTCTTCTTCTGAGTCCAGTAGACCACGTTCCCGCCGATCATCAGCAGCAAGAGATACAGGTGTCCGACGGACTGGGCGTCCATTGACTGGGTAGCCATGCCGGGTTTGTTCAGCTTCTGTTCGTAGAACGCAGCTCCCTTCACCCCTGAAAGCAACCCCACTAGCTGGCCATTCTTGTAGTAGACGATGGCCTCGGGTGTAGAGAGGGCGATATTGCCCGAGATACAAGGCACCTGATGCTTCGCCCATACGTGTCTCGCGAGCCAAAGGTGGTCATCCTGTGCTGTATAACAGGACACCACGGACACGTCCTTGATGCTTTGGACATCGGCCCAGAGAGGGTACTTGGCAAGGGTCGTATTGTACTGGTCTTGCTCGTAAGCTGCCTGAATGTCGTCGGCCATAGACGAAAGCGCCGTTTCGCCTCCTGCCCTGTACGGGAGGATAAGCAGGTCTTCCCCGTAAACGTATCCGTACTCGGACTCGGCCATCGTGCGTATCTTCTCCGCGTACATGACGCCGTCCGGCACGAAGGTGGTCACGATGATCCGATGTTCTTTCTCCATATGATGCCGGGCGACCGCCAACGCCATCGGCCATAGTTCGCCTTCGTTAGAGGGCGCTGTTTCAACGACCATTATGCTTATGCTGCCGGGCGGCAGCTTGTCGATGAACTCATACGCCGCCTCGCCCTCTGGACTCGGCCCCAGGGGCAGCTTCAAGGGAAACATCAACGGGAGAAGCACCACTAATACCAGCACAACCCAGATGATGTGAGTTTGTTTCTGTTGCATCAGTCCTGCCCCCCCGCCATATAGGTTCTTTCGAGGCCCAAGATGACGCGGATGCTCATGACCACCATGCCAAGGGAACCGCCGATTGTAATGGCGCGGATTGCCGCCGCGTTAGGCGTGTCGATTATCCAGGCCGATATCGCGGGTATGGCAGGAGAGATGGCCGCGCCGATCCCTACCTGGCCAAGCAGTACTACCGCGCCTGTCACCATGAGGACTCCCGCTTGCCAGTTGCGGATTCTAAACGCCCTCCAGCAAGCGCTTGTCATGTAGAACAAAGTGAACGAATACATGGTGCTCGCGGCGGGCTGATACAGGTTCTGCCAGATGTACTGGTACTCCTTTGAAGTGGTGGATTTGGTCACGCCCAAGGCAAAGTAGGTGGTAAACGCGACCATGAAAATGGCGCTGTATATCCAGTTTGTCTTCAGAGTAATGATGTTCTTGCCGTGGAGACGGAACATGTTGACGCCGCCCAAAGCTAGGGCAAAGGCCGCCACGATAATCCGCCATCGCACTATTTGCGCCGATAAGTCAACTATCGCCGGGGCTTTCAAGAAGTAGCCGCCCAGCACGATCGTTCCGGTAATAAAGGCGATCAACACAGGTCCTTGACGTTTCATCCTCGCTCACCTCACTTTTTCAGAAGAGTTGATATGGTGTCGCTGCCAAAGGTCTTAAGCACTGAGCCTACGATCATGATCAGGACCGCCAGGGCTTTGCCTACTTCTTGAGCGGTAAGCCCTCCAACCTCGCTAGGCTCTCTTGATAGATAGGTGCCGGCGGCGAATATCTCTTCGGCTATGAGGGTGTAATCGCAGCTGGCGACGAAGAACGGGAGCTGGTGGTAGTTGGCGGTCCCGCCTATCTGCGATGCCCCGGCCAGGTTAGCGGCTTCGGCGAATAGCATGGACTCGTAAAAATAGTTGCCGAACAACATGACTCCCGCCACTTTTTCTCTCTGGTATAGCCCGAGCACGCCGGCCTTGGAGCCGTCGCCCGGCATATACATGATGTTTGACGGGTTGTATGCTTCGCCATTGCCTTCCCTAAGGTAAGCAGCTCGCACGATTTCTTGGCACATAGGTTCCATCTCAGGCAACGGCGCGACCACGAAAAGGCGCGCGTCGTACTTGGCCGTCTGTCCGGCTACATGGTCAAGAATCCTCATGCTGGCAAACCCCTGCGCCTCCAAAGCCGTGCCGCCGAGGACGAACGCCATCGGGCGTCGAGGATTCATATCCCAAGATCGTGGAGGAAAATGATATCG
>DAIRWA010000058.1:8052-9070 GCA_036802545.1 Bacillota bacterium
TAACCCGGCCGACCATCTCGTCAATGGCGTCGAGGCCCGGAATCCTGCGGATTCTAAGTACCCCTGTTGTCTTGAATGCCTCCGCGGAAAACCAAAGCACGCCTGTCAAAGCCACCAACAACGCTAGTGAAGCCAGTCTTCCCTGAACCATTCCTACACCCCCTAAAGCGAATAATTGCGTATGGCTGCATAGATATGCCTATAGTCTAATCGTTATGCAGGACTTTGCAAGGGGGTGCATGAAGTTTTTTCTAAGGAGACCTAGAGTCCAGTCGAACCATCGCAAGACTCACGGACAATCACAGGCTATAATAGATAATGCCAAAGATGTTCGAGGAGGTTCGCGCGCATGTCTGCCATATACTTCTATAACACCCTCACAAGAAGGAAAGAAGAATTTCGGCCGGCCATACCCGGCGAAGTGAGTATGTACTCGTGCGGACCTACCGTCTACCTTTACGCTTCAATAGGAAACTTCAAGACCTATGTCTTTAGCGACGTCCTTAGACGAACTCTGGAGTACAACGGTCTGGCGGTCAGGCAAGTGATGAATGTTACAGATGTCGGGCACTTGGTGTCGGACGCAGATGAAGGCGAGGATAAGGTCGCCGCTGAAGCCGCTCGTCAGAACAAGACGCCCTGGGAGATTGCCGAATACTACACAAAGGTGTTCTTCCGCGACGCGGAGAGGCTGAACATCCTGCGTCCAAGCATAAGCAGCAAAGCCACCGAACATATACCACAGATGATACGCATGGTTGAGGAGATTGTCCAAAACGGATACGGCTACGAGACCGACGATGGCATTTACTTTGATATAAGCAAATTTCCTGAGTATGGTCGGCTGTCGGGCGTCAACTTAGAGAAGCAGATGGCAGGCGCGCGTGTCGAGATCAACACAGAGAAGAGGAACGCTGCGGACTTTCTTCTGTGGAGGAAAGCGCCCAAGGAGCACATCATGCAGTGGGAGAGCCCTTGGGGGATGGGGTATCCCGGCTGGCACATCGAATACTCGGCT
>DAIRWA010000059.1:0-9035 GCA_036802545.1 Bacillota bacterium
CTTCGAAGCGGGGCCCCTTTCCGTTTTTGCGTACGGAAAACCCGCGAAAAGGGGGGACAAAGTTGGAGAAGAAGCAAAGAATCGAGAAGGCCAAAATGCAAGAGAGACTGAAGCAGGTCATGGATTCGGCAAAGAGCGTGGTTTTTGTTGACTACCGCGGAATCAACGTCGCCAATGATACGAAGCTCCGCAGGCTGTGCCGAGAAGCATCGGTGGATTACAGGATAATCAAGAACACCCTTACACTAAGGGCAGCTAACGAGTTGGGTTTGAACGGCCTGGAGGATGTCCTCCAGGGACCGACAGGAATGGCCGTGTCAGAAGTCGACGAGGTCGCACCGGCCAAGATCATGCACACGTTTATCCGGGAGGCTCCCAGTCTTAAGCTAAAGGGAGGCGTGCTACACGGCGATGTTCTGTCTGCTGACAAGGTGACTTACTTGGCAACCCTTCCGCCCAGGCAAGCGCTTCTGGGTAATGTTGCAGGAGCCATGAAGGGCCCCTTGTTCGGCACTGTCACAGTCCTTAACGCGATTCTAAGCGGTTTTGTCCGCGCAGTTGACGCTATACGTGAGAAGAAGGCGGCGGAAGCTTAAGCGGCGGTTTTATTGTGGAAGTCGTTGATTTGATTCGCGATATGATCCAAAATGGAGGTTAATTGAGAATGTCCAAGGTTGAGCAGGTTCTAGAACTGGTCAAGGGAATGACGGTTGTCGAACTGGCCGAGCTGGTTAAGCAGTTTGAGAGCGAGTTCGGAGTGTCAGCAGCCGCCGCGGTCGTGGCAGCTCCTGCTGCCGCGGCAGCTTCCGAGGCAGCTCCTGTTGAAGAAGAGAAGAATGAATTTGACGTCGTCCTGACCGGCACCGGCGCCAGCAGGGTCGCGGTTATCAAAACCGTCCGCGAGCTCACCGGATTGGGTCTGAAAGAGGCCAAGGAATTGGTCGAGGCAGCTCCCAAGGCCATAAAGGAAAAAGTCTCTAAGGAAGAGGCCGCCAAAACTAAAGAGGCGCTGGAGAAGGCAGGGGCCACCGTCGAAGTCAAGTAACTTAGGAGCACTCAAGGTTACAGGAGCGGGCGGCGCGTAAGTCGCCCGCTCTTGGTTTCTTAGTCTTTTGTATAGCGGGAATGTATGCCGGATCGTCTATGCTTTTGCCGGCGTCAAAACGGGAGGTGGCTGTTGTCGTGCCAAGGGTCGTTATAGTAGGGGCAGGTGGCCTGGTAGGTGGCCGTGTCGTATCCGGCCTGGAGAAGGCGGGCATTGAATCGCTGGAACTGACGCTTACCGGGCTTGGTAAGTCTGTGGGAAGCACCATCCAGTTTAGGGGAGAAAGCCTCAAAGTAGAGAAAAACTCTACCGAAACCCTGAGGCGAGCTGACGTTGTTGTGCTGTGCACGCCAACAGAGGCTTCCAGAGAACTGGTGGCGGAGGTGCGCGGCGGGCCTGTGCTCATTGATACGTCAAGCGCGTTTCGAATGGATCCCGATGTCCCACTGGTCGTGGCGGATGTCAACCCTGATGATGTAAAGCACCACAAGGGGCTGATCGCGGGGCCCAACTGCTCCACCATCCAGTTGGTCATGGTGCTTAAGCCCATTTTGGAGAGATACGGCCTGGAACGCATCCACGTTGCCACTTATCAGGCCGTGTCGGGTATCGGCTACAGGGCGGTTCGACAGCTTGAGGAGGAATCCTTTCAGAGACTCTGTCTCGGAGAACCTGGGTACAATCCCGATAGCCAGTTCCCGCACCAAATGGCTTTCAACGTGATACCTCAGGTGGACTCATTCCTTCCTGACGGCTACACAAAAGAAGAGATGAAAATGGTCAATGAAAGCCGAAAGATCCTAGATATTCCGGATCTCAGGATTTCTTGTACTTGTGTCCGGGTCCCCGTCCTAATCGGACATGGTGAGGAATGCCTGGTCGAGACCAAAGAAGAAGCTGATCCGGACGACTTGCGCGCTATCTTGAGCAAAGCCAGAGGCGTTGTAGTGCTTGATAATCCAGCTGAACTCCAGTATCCGATGCCGATCACTTGCGAGGACTCTGACCAAGTGTATGTCGGACGGATTCGGAAAGATCTTTCGTCTAAGAACGGACTTTTGATGTGGGTAGTGGCGGACAATCTCCTCATTGGCGCCGCCACCAATGCCTGTAATCTCGTTAAGCTCTTACTGTCTTAGGGCAATGGGTTCTTGGAGGGGATGTCATGATCGTAGTTCAGAAGTTTGGCGGTACCTGTGTTGAAACCGCCGAAAGGCGCGAACTTGCGTGCCAACGCGTCAAAGACGCCCTCCAAGAGGGCAATCAGGTTGTTGTGGTCGTCTCCGCCATGGGGCGGTCCGGCGAGCCTTACGCCACGGACACTCTGATTAGCCTTGCCCGTCAAGTCCACCATGGTATTTCGGCCAGAGAAATGGACTTGTTGGTCTCGTGCGGCGAGATCGTGTCAGCGGTTGTGATGGTCCAGGAGCTACAAGAGCGCGGCATTGAAGCTGTGGCTCTGTCCGGCGGGCAGGCGGGGATAGTGACTGACGCGGCTTTTGGCGACGCCAAGATTACGTCTGTTGAACCTGATTATATACTGGGGCATCTGAACAAAGGCAGGGTTGTTGTTGTCGCGGGTTTTCAAGGGAGGACTCCTTCCGGGGAAATCACCACTCTTGGCAGAGGCGGCAGCGATATGACCGCAACCGCGTTGGGAGGCGCCCTTAACGCCGCGTGCGTCGAGATTTACACGGATGTGGAAGGCATAATGACCGCTGATCCCCGGATCGTGACGGACGCCAAGACCATTCCTCTGGCCAGCTACGATGAAGTTACTCAGTTAGCGCGGGAAGGCGCAAGAGTTGTGCAACCGCGTGCGGTAGAGATGGCCCAAAGAGCCGGACTGCCTGTTTGGATACGGTCCATGTCTGAGGAAAGCCGGAAAACGCTTATGACGTGCGGGAAAAAGGACAACCTGTGGCTATACTGGACTTGCGGCAGACCTATAGCCGGAGTGACTTCCAGATCCGGCCTAGCGCAAGTTTTGGCTCATCTGCCCGATGAGCGAGAGATGGAGACCACCGCCAAGGCTTTTGAACTCCTTAAGGGAATTTCCTTGGATCTAATCAACGTTTTCCCGGATCACTTTTCTGTAGCCGTAGATAAGAGAGATGCCGGCAGGGCTGTGGGCCTCTTGGAGAGTCTTGGGATCTATGCTGGAACCTTGCGGGATAAAGCTAAGGTCACAGCGGTTGGTTACGGCATAAGCGGGAGGCCGGGTATTATGGAGAGATTGGTCGACGCTCTCTGGAGCCAGAAGATCCACGTATACGCTTCGTCTGATTCCAATACCAGCCTATCTTGCCTAGTAGATGAGGAGCAGTTGAACAGAGCGGTTAACGTAGTTCACAGTGCGTGCGCCCTGTAATTGTGGAACATCTCGCTGTCAAGTATGTGGTGGCGAAAGACCATAGCCTTATGATAGACTCTTAGAAACAAAGAGGTATGACTGCATTCAGGGAGATACTCAATAACCTCTAACCTTGTGCCAGTCAAGTCCGCTTTGAGATCACCGGAATTCCGGATGGTGGCTTCCGGCCCCCCTTATGGCCGCCCACCTAAAGAAAGGAAAGCTATATCAAGGGTGCTTGTTGAATTGGGATTAGCGGGTGACCCTTATTCGCGCTGAGTGCACTGTGCTTGGCGATTCCATGGCTACGCCTGTTGACTATAGTTAACAGGCGTGGTAGTATTGTACTTTGTATTCACCTTTTTATTTTTACCCGCTGCGCAGGAATCAGTTTACGGAACTCTGGGTAGAATAAGGAATTGGAGGGAGTCCCGTCATCTTCATCGCGCCAAGCGGAAAACTACCCCTAAGGAGTGAAATTCATGGCCTATCCTATCAAGGTAGGCAGGCGTGAACGGCAAAACTATGGACGGATACATGCAATCATTGATATCCCGAACATGGTGGCCGTGCAACTCGACTCCTATCAGTGGTTTCTCGATGAAGGGCTTCGCGAGGTATTCCGGGATATCTCGCCGATTAAGGACTTCACAGAGAACCTGGTTCTAGAGTTTATAGATTACAGTCTGGGAGAACCCAAGTACTCGGTGAAAGAGTGCAAAGAGAGAGACGTTACCTATGCGTCTTCACTGAAGGTCAAGGTTCGCTTAGTGAATCAGCAGACCGGAGAGGTCAAGGAGCAGGAAGTCTTTATGGGCGACTTCCCGCGGATGACCGATGCCGGCACTTTCATCATCAACGGCGCCGAGCGCGTCATTGTAAGCCAGCTGGTGCGCTCGCCGGGGGCCTACTACTCTTATGAGGTTGACGCCAACGGTAAGAAGCTTTACTTTGCAACCTTAATCCCCAATAGGGGAGCTTGGCTTGAGATGGAGTCAGACTCTAACGAGATTACCTGGGTTAGGGTGGATAGAACCAGGAAACTTCCTCTGACTGTGCTCCTTCGGGCCATCGGTTACGAGACCGACGCCGAGATATTGGAGGCCATGGGAGACAGCGTCCCTCTGCGAAACACACTAGACAAGGATTCTACCAAGAGCAGAGACGAGGCCTTGGTCGAAATATACAAGCGGTTGCGACCGGGTGAACCTCCAACAGTCGAAAGTGCCAGGAACTTATTTGAGTCGCTGTTTTTTGAACAAAGACGCTATGACTTGGCGACTGTTGGCCGCTATCGGCTCAACAAGAAGTTCGCGCTTAGGCGGCGAATAGCCAATACGACCGCTACATTCGATGTTTTGGACCCCATAACGGGCCATATCTTGGTTAAGGCAGGCACATTGATCAATCGGGATACGGCCATATCTTTGGCCGACGCGAAGGTTGACAAGCTTGACGTCACTACCTACGATGGCCAGGTTGTCCATGTGATTGGCAACGGGAAGTTTGACATCAGCCAAGAGGTCTTGGCGAAAGAGAAGACTCTGACCAGGGAAGATATGGCGGCCGCCATCAACTACTTCTTTGGACTCTTTAAGGGTGTAGGTACCGTAGACGATATAGACCACCTGGGAAACAGGCGCGTTCGTTGCGTGGGAGAGCTTCTGCAAAACCAGTTCAGAGTCGGGCTTACCAGGATGGAGCGGGTAGTCAGAGAACGTATGACCATCCAGGATATTGACATTATCACGCCTCAAGCTCTCATAAATGTGAGGCCCGTCGTAGGCGCCATCAAGGAGTTTTTCGGGTCCAGCCAGCTTTCACAGTTTATGGAGCAGACCAACCCTTTGACCGAACTTACCGCCAAGAGACGGCTTTCGGCGCTGGGTCCCGGCGGGCTGACTCGCGACAGGGCGGGCATGGAAGTCCGCGACGTGCACCACTCTCACTACGGACGCATGTGCCCTATCGAGACGCCTGAAGGTCCCAACATCGGACTTACAGGTTCCTTAACTTGTTATGCAAGGGTCAACCGATTGGGGTTTGTGGAGACCCCATACAGGAAAGTGAACAAGGAAGAGAAGCGAGTCACCGACGAAGTGGTCTATTTGACCGCCGACGAAGAGGACGATGCGGTTATCGCCCAGGCCAACGCCGAGTTGGGCGATAATGGAGTTTTCCAGAGCCCTCGAGTCCTAAGCAGGTACAGGGACGAGGTCCTTGAGGTTCCGCCTGAACGGCTTGACTACATGGACGTATCCCCGAAACAGGTATTTTCTGTCGCCACTTCTCTCATACCGTTTTTGGAGCATGACGAAGGAAGCCGCGCTTTGATGGGCTCAAACATGCAGCGTCAGGCTGTCCCGCTAGTGAGGACCGAAGCTCCCTTGGTGGGAACAGGACTCGAACATAGGACTGCGGTGGATTCGGGCGCCGTCATAACAGCTCACAGATCAGGACGCGTAAAACGCGTGTCTGCTCGCGAAATTGTCATCACTGCGGACGACGGGAAAGATGACGTTTACGAACTGACCAAATTCGCTAGGTCGAACCACGGTACTTGTTTCAATCAAAAGCCACTCGTGTCAAAGGGTCAGTTAGTTGAAAAGGACGACGTGATCGCCGACGGGCCGTCCGCGTCAGGCGGGGAGCTCGCTCTGGGCAGGAACATCATCGTGGCTTATATACCGTGGCAAGGGTTCAACTACGAGGACGCCATCCTCATTTCAAGAGATCTGGTGTCAGACGACATATACACCTCCATTCACATTGAGGAATATGAGGCCGATGCCCGAGACACAAGGCTTGGCCCCGAAGAAATCACCGAGGATATTCCCAACGTAAGCGAAGATCAACTGAAGGATCTCGACGAAAGAGGCGTCATCCGCATCGGCGCGGAGGTCAGATCCGGCGACATCTTGGTGGGCAAAGTGACTCCGAAGGGCGAAACCGAGCTTACGGCCGAAGAGCGTCTCCTTAGGGCTATCTTTGGCGAGAAGGCCAGAGAGGTCCGGGACAACTCCCTTAAGATGCCCCACGGTGAGAGTGGTATCGTGGTGGATGTTAAGGTTTTCACACGCGACGCGGGCGACGAGCTCCCTCCGGGAGTCAATCAACTGGTACGCGTCTATGTGGCTCAAAAGCGTAAAGTATCCGAAGGCGATAAGATGGCGGGGCGCCACGGCAACAAGGGTGTCGTGGCCAAGATCCTCCCGCCTGAGGATATGCCGTTCTTGCCGGACGGCACTCCTGTACAGATCGTCCTTACACCGTTGGGCGTTCCGTCGAGACTGAACCTGGGCCAGATATACGAGTGCCACCTTGGTTGGGCTGCTAGGGCGTTGGGCCTTCACATCGCGACTCCCGTGTTTGACGGGATCAGCGAGACGGATGTCGAGGGACTCTTAGAAAAAGCCAACCAGGTCAGCCAAGTGCAGATGATCGACGGAAAGGTGGAGCTTCGGGACGGTCTTACCGGTCGACCCTTTGATAGCCCCATTACTGTCGGTTACGTTTATATGATGAAGCTTCTCCACCTTGTAGACGACAAGGTGCATGCCAGGTCAACGGGGCCCTACTCCCTTGTTACCCAGCAGCCCTTGGGCGGTAAGGCCCAGATGGGCGGACAGCGCTTTGGCGAAATGGAGGTGTGGGCGCTTGAAGCTTACGGCGCGGCGTACACCCTGCAAGAAATGTTGACCGTCAAGTCCGACGATATCACGGGCAGAGTAAGGACATACGAAGCCATCGTGAAGGGGCAGAATGTGCCCGAACCCGGGGTACCTGAGTCGTTCAAAGTCCTGCTAAAAGAACTGCAAAGCCTATCGTTGGACGTCAAGGTTCAAGATGAAGAAGGCGTCGAGATCGAGATGAAGGAACTGGAAGACGACATTCAGGAGCCTTCCCAGGACTTCGATCTGACCGCTGACCGCGAACCAAGATTGTTCCCGAGGCAACCTAGAAAGCGGGAGATTCCCATAGAGCGTCCGACTGGCGACGAAGAAGAGGAAGACGAAGCGATTTCCGGATTTGGCGAAGTCGCCGCGGATTCTGATGACGAGGCCACAGCCGACGAAGAAGATACGGCTAGAGATGACGAGGACGAAGCGGTACAAGTGGATGAAGCCGTTTTGGCTCAAACCAAGGAATTCGCCAAGGACTATGACCGTAGGGAATATAAGACGGAGTCTAAGGTTACCGTCGACGAGGAAGAAGCTGAGACGAAGATCAGTCTCGAGGATCTGTTCAAGAACATTAACATCCCGCAGGAAGTGCAGGAAGTCGAGGAAGAAGTACCGACTTCCAAGAAACGGCGCGCCACCGCTCCTACGAAGACAAGGGCACGAAAGAGGCCGCGCGCCGCCGCAGATGATTTTGAGCGCTTCGACCGGGTCAGGTCCCTCAGCGACCTAGAGCCTCCCGAGGAGAGCTTAGGCGACTCCGGGGACCGAGATGATGACGACGAAGAACCCAAAAGCTAAGCTTCTGAGGGGGATGTGAAAAGGTGGACGTAAACAACTTTTCGGCGATTCGCATTGCCCTGGCATCACCCGAGAAGATACGTGAGTGGTCTCACGGTGAGATTAAGAAACCGGAGACTCTGAACTATAGGACTTTGAAGCCTGAGCGAGACGGGCTTTTCTGCGAACGTATTTTCGGGCCGATGAAGGACTGGGAATGTTATTGCGGCAAGTACAAGAGAATTCGGTATAAGGGCGTCGTGTGTGACAAGTGCGGCGTCGAGGTGACAAGGGCGAAGGTTCGTCGTGAGCGTATGGGGCATATTGAGCTCGCGAGTCCCGTGTCCCATATATGGTATTTCAAGGGAGTCCCGTCCAGGATGGGACTTCTCATGGATATGTCTCCCAGAGTCTTGGAGCGGGTACTCTACTTTGCCGCCTATGTGGTGACCGATGCCGGCGACTGTGAAGGGCTTACCTACAAGCAGGTGTTGTCCGAGATCGAGTTCCGCGAAGCCAGGGAAAAGTACGGTACCGGTTTCAAAGCCGGCATGGGCGCTGAAGCTGTTAAGGAGCTGCTCGCGCACATTGACCTGGATAAGCTCGGCGAAGAGCTTCGAGTCGAGACTAAGTCGGCAAGCGGCCAGCGCAAGACCCGAGCAATCAGACGCTTGGATGTGGTGGAGGGCTTTAAGAAGTCGGGAAATAAGCCCGAATGGATGATCCTTGACGTAATCCCGGTGATTCCGCCGGACCTGCGTCCTATGGTGCAGCTCGACGGCGGGCGGTTCGCTACGTCAGACCTAAACGACCTATATCGAAGAGTCATCAACCGGAACAATCGGCTGAAGAGGCTTTTGGACCTTGGAGCTCCCAACATCATCGTCAGGAACGAAAAGAGGATGCTCCAGGAGGCCGTAGACGCTTTGATCGACAACGGCCGGAGGGGCAGACCGGTTACGGGTCCGGGTCAAAGGCCGCTGAAATCCCTATCCGACATGCTCAAGGGAAAACAGGGTCGGTTCAGGCAGAACCTTCTCGGGAAGCGTGTGGACTACTCCGGCCGTTCCGTTATCGTGGTCGGCCCGAACCTGAAGTTTCATCAATGCGGTCTTCCTAAAGAGATGGCTTTGGAGCTGTTCAAGCCTTTCGTGATGAAACGGTTGGTAGAGCAGGG
>DAIRWA010000060.1:0-7346 GCA_036802545.1 Bacillota bacterium
CATTTCTTTGATCTTATTTTCCAGCATTCGGGTGAATTCAAGGTTGTTTTTCATGTATACGCGGTAATCGCGTCCCGAGTGCAGTCCCACGATCTCTTCTTGGCTCATTCTCAGAACTTCCGATGCCCACTGAAGGTCCGGGCCATCTTCGCCTCCATAGACTACCGGGATTTCCACTAGGCGCCCGTGTTTCTTGGAAGCGTTCCTACGGGTTTCGGCAGACATCCGTGAGGGAGGGTTCTCTATGCCTTCCCTAGTGCCCCCTTTGAGAGTCTCTCCGGTCAGCCCTTGGGAAATCTCTGCAGTGAGCTCTCCGAGAAGCTCCCTGGTGACCCCCGCTATGTAGGACGCCCTTATCAGTGAGCTGTTGAAGTGTACGCAAAAAGAGGAGTAGGCCGGTTGAGCTTCGACGATCCCCGGCAGATCCAACATTTCCAAAGCCGCGCAAGTGGAAAGCGCCAAGTCGTTGGTCCGGTCGGAGACTTCATTCCCGAGCGTGACCAGTACGGCGTTTTCGCCCAGCATGTTGATGGCCGGCTCCACCAGACTAAAGCCCCTTTGTTTGGATAAGGGGAATGACGCGGACGCCCGCTCTCTCTAAGGCAACACGCACTG
This sequence comes from Bacillota bacterium, assembly GCA_036802545.1. Classification (GTDB taxonomy): domain Bacteria; phylum Bacillota; class Sulfobacillia; order Fermentithermobacillales; family Fermentithermobacillaceae; genus DULO01. The sequence continues at coordinate 616 of DAIRWA010000060.1, forward strand.
CCCGCGCGATGTCCGGCGCGCCCGGAGTATCGCTGTGAATGCACAGCGTGTCCGCCCGGAGCGACAGTACCTTGCCGTCGTCGCATAACACCGCGTTTTCGGTGACCATGGACACGGCCCTGTTGGCGATCTTTGACACATCATGCAGAACCGCTCCCGGCACAAGCCTGTTAACCAGAGAACCGTCGCTTCGATACGCCCTATCACAAAAGGCTTCGGCCGCGTAAGGGATTCCCAGCTTCTTCGCTGCTTGAAGTGAAAGTGAACCGGCCAAGCCCACCAAGATGAGGTTTCCTTCAGGCTCGGCGCATCTAGCCACGCCCCGGGCGACGGCCATGGCGATGGCCTCGTCGGAAGCCGCCATGTTGTACAAAGAACCGTGGGGCTTAACGTGGATCAAAGGTTGACCGAGAGAGTGGGCGAACGCTCTAAGGGCGCCTACTTGATATACGATGAAGGATTCGATTTCGGAAGGCGTCATCCTCATCTCACGTCTGCCGAAACCCTGAAGGTCAGGGTAGCTGGGGTGGGCTCCAATGGATACGCCCTTTTCGGCGCAGGAAGTGCAAACACGATCCATAACCACAGGGTCACCCGCATGCATCCCGCACGCCACATTCGCGGATGTAACGTTCGATAACAGGAGGTCGTCATCCCCTAGCTTCCACCGTCCAAAACTCTCGCCCGTATCGGTGTTAAGGTCTACGTACGGCTCGTTTGGCGGTATCAATGGCACCGTCCTCCTCCAGCCTCCGGTTGTCCTTCCACAGCAATTATACATGCCGAAACCCCTTCTTCCGTAGAATATGAGGAAAACCGGGATACTGGGAGATACTAGTAGACTGTAGCGGCCCAGTGACATGACAGGCGGTGGGAGTCTTGGGACAAAGCCGGTCCAATAGGGGGTCCGCCAGAACGTCCAACAGAGGAACCGACAAGAGGTCTGACCGGGGCTTTCTGGACAGATGGGTTCTTAGGACCACTGTGGTTCTTCTGTGCTTTCTCGCGGTAATCCAGGGGCTTCTGAGGTATGATGACATGCGTGCCTTGTTGAACGAATCCATAAGACTGGAAGGGGAACCCCTTGCCAGGGCAGTGGCGGGACTGGACCGGCCTGCCTATCCGTGGCTCGACACCACAATCGCCGACTTCGAGGAATCCTCCGACGAAGCTACCGAAGGCGTGATCTACTTGAGGCTCTTGTCAAAGTCCAAGGGCAAGGTCTGGGCTTTAGTGAACGGAAGAGCAGCCAAGCTTATCACCGCAGATGATGGGGCGCTGGCGTGCCAAGATGGGGATCTAGTGGAAATCCTGTGCGAAAAGGGAGAAACCAATGTCCTTGTTACCTATGTGAGCGACAACTTGTCCCAACCCCGGGTGGGAGTCTGGGTGAAAGGATCCGGGATTCTGCTTCTTTCGAGGGTGACGGCTAAGTGACCGGGAGGGCGGCAAGCCGCGCTGTTCAGGCCGGGGAGGAAGTCACCTGATAAAGTGCGCGATCTCGAAGATAGCGGCGTTCGAAACGCGAGGCTATGGTTGCCGATCAGCCGAGAAGTCAAACTATGGTTGGCGATCAGCCGAGATGTCAAACTATGGTTGCCGATCAACCGAGATGTCCAACTATAGTTGACGATAGAGCCGGATGCGCAACTATAGTGACACATAGGGTTACATAATGCAGCGTTCAGGCCAGGGAGGATGCCAATTCTGTGCGCCTGAAGGATTCCCGCCGCCGTTCCACGAAAATTAGACCTTATGAGAGATGAGTCGAAACCCGCAACTGATTGCACGCAGAAGCCGCCGAGACTGCGCATCGCCATAGATGGCCCGGCCGGCGCGGGCAAGAGCACGATAGCCCGCATGCTTGCCGAGAAGCTCGGATATTTGTACCTAGACACCGGTGCCATGTACAGGGCTTTGGCGCTGACCGCCGTCGATGGAGGCATCGATCTCGACGATTTTTATGCCTTGGGCGAAATGGCTCGAGGCGCCTCGATTCAAGCCAGAGAAGACAATGGAGTCTTTCGCGTGTGGGTTGACGGTGCTGAGCTGACAAATAGACTTCGAGAGCCCGGAACCGACGAGATAGTCAAAACACTGGCTATGGTAAGGCCGGTTCGCGAGGTATTGGTGACAAAGCAGCGAGAGATGTCCGCATGCGGAGGCGTGGTTATGGAGGGGCGGGACATCACCAGCGTTGTCATGCCCGATGCCGAGGTTAAAGTATTCCTCACGGCTTCAATTGAAGAAAGGACTAACCGCCGCTGGAAGGAAATGAAAGAGCGGGGCCTCCAGGTCATATGGGATGAGGTCAAGGAAGACATAATCCAACGAGATCGGAAGGACCAAGAGAGAGACTGGGGACGTCTGATACAGACAGAGGACTCGGTCTTCATCGACTCCTCGCACATGACCAAGGACGAGGTATGCGAGGTAATATTAGGGCAGTGTGAGGCGAAAACGCGGTGTTCTATCGTTTCGTAAGAGGGCTGGCAAGCCTATGGCTCCGCTTTTCTATGAGGCTAACGGTAAAGGGGCGAAGTCACATCCCCAAGGAAGGGGCCTGTATCATCTGTTCCAACCACATGTCGTGGTGGGATCCCGTACTCGTAGCCTCGCTTACTCCCCGCGTAATCCACTTTATGGCCAAGAAGGAGCTATTCGAAATACCCATAATCGGCAAGGTCTTTGGCCGGCTAAACGCTTTTCCAGTGGATAGGGGGAAGGCTGACGTCAGGGCCATAAGAAGATCACTGAAGATCCTGAAAGAGGCTGAGGTCTTGGGCGTGTTTCCGGAAGGAACTAGGAACCACAATTCCAATGAACTTGCCCGGCTCCATGGAGGAGCGGCCATGTTGGCCCTACGCGGAGAGGTACCTATTGTCCCGATCGCCATCAGAGGCAAATACGGTCTTGGGTCCGCGGTTAAGGTATCTATTGGAGAACCGTTCAGATTGACCGCCGCGTCCGGCAGGTTCTCCTCGGCTGTGGCGGAAGGATCGAGAAGGATAGCTCATGAGATTACGGAGCTGTGGAAGGCGACGGATGGGGAGGGGGCCTAGTTGGAGATAAGGCTCGCCCGCCACTATGGATATTGCTTCGGGGTTCAGAGGGCGTTGGATATGGTGCATAGCGCGCTGAAAGACGGGCCGTTTCCGGTCTGGACCCTGGGTCCCATCATACACAACCCCACCGCGGTCAAGGAGCTAACTGAAATGGGCGCGATGCCGGTATCCTCCCCAAGAGAGGTGACTGCCGGGACCTTGGTGCAAAGAAGTCACGGAACCACCAAGGAAGAAGCCGCCCTGATCCCGGCGAGTGTGCGTGCCCTAGACGCTACTTGCCCTTTCGTACAGCGCGCTCAGAAGAAGGCCGAAGAGTGCGCCGGCAAAGGGATGGCTGTAGTCTTGGTTGGAGATAAAGACCATCCCGAGACTCGGGCCATCATGTCCCATGCGGGAAAAGAAGCGGTTTGTGTCAGGGACGCAGGCGAACTCCGGGACATTTTAAACTGGTTAGCTGGGCGAGAAGTGGCCTTGTTAGCTCAGACTACGTCGAGGCGGGCGGAAGTGGAAAAAACTGTGGCGGAATTGAAAAAAGCAGGGATTTCCGTCCATTCCTCGAATACTATCTGCACTGCTACCCAAAAACGGCAGGATGCCACCATGGAACTGGCCAAAGAGTGCCAAGTGGTTTTGGTTGTCGGAGGTAGGACAAGCGCTAACACGAGGCAACTTCTTGAGATAGCCAGGCAATGCGGTGCCGAAGCCTATTTGGTTGAATCGGCTAAAGAGGTTCAAGCAGCATGGTTTGTGGGTAAGAGCAGGGTCGGGATCGCCGCAGGCGCGTCAACGCCCGACCGGGTAATAAAGGAGGTTGTAGGCAAAGTGGAGGAACTAGAAAAGCCCAACTGTGAAATGGAGCCGGAGAAGGAAAAGGGTCCAGAGACACCGTCAGAACCGGAATCACAGCCGGAATCGGAGGAAACCGAAGCCCTAGAGGTTGCCCCTTTGGACCGGAAGGAAGAAGAGCCTCAGCCAGAAACCGAGGAGGTACCTGATGAGGTGCCGGAAGAGGCGACTGAAGAGGCGGCTTGTGAGGGTCCACAGGAAGAACTGCAGGAGACTGAGGCGATGGGCAAGAGCGCCGAAGACTTGTACGCCGAGACGTTCAAGTCCCTGGAGGAAGGGCAGATAGTACAGGGCAAGGTAGTGTCTGTGGACGATAATGGGGCTTTGGTCGACGTAGGGGCCAAGTCCGAGGGATTAATCCCGGCATCCGAATTCCAGAGAAAAGGCGCGTTCGCCACTCCACCTCTTTCCCCGGGGGACGAGATTATGGTGTGCGTCCAAAGCTCTGACCCCGGTGACGGAATCCTACGCCTCTCTAAACGTCGCGCCGACGAGGAAGCGGCATGGCGTAAAGTCGAGGAGGCTCACGAAGAGGGCTCGATTGTTGAGGCCCCTGTGGTCCAGGAGGTAAAGGGCGGCTTGGTAGTAGACGTAGGTCTACGGGGATTTGTCCCCGCGTCCCAGGTTGAACGCGGGTACGTCAACGATCTATCCAAGTATGTGGGCAACACCCTCACCATGAAGGTGTTGGAGCTAGACCGCAATAAGAATCGGGTAGTGCTTTCCCAAAGAATAGTGCTCGAGGAAGAGCATGAGAGACTATGCGCCGAGACGTGGGCCACCATAGCCGAAGGCCAGGTGCGCCGAGGAGTCGTAAAAGGCATCACCGACTTCGGAGTCTTCATTGACTTAGGCGGAGTGGACGGGCTGCTCCACATCTCTGAGCTGTCGTGGGGCAGGGTTAAGCACCCCTCCGAGGTGGTCAAAGAAGGAGAGGAAATCGACGCTAAAGTCCTTAGGGTCGACAGAGAGAAAGGTAAAATCTCTTTGGGACGAAAGCAAGTGTTGCCGGATCCATGGGAGACGGCCGAAGCCAAGTACCCGGTTGACTCTGTGCTCGAAGGAGAGGTTACTCGCACGGCTCCGTTCGGCGCTTTTGTCCAACTGGAGCCCGGAGTTGAGGGCCTTGTGCACATATCGGAGATTGCGGATAGGCACATCACTAAGCCCGAGGAAGAGGTCAATGCCGGCGATAGAGTGTTTGTCCGGGTGCTCCGGGTTCGTCAGAATGAAAGGCGCGTGAGTCTTTCAATCAGGCAGGCGGATCAGATTGTGCTGCCCGAACCGGAACCTGAAGCGGAACCTGAAGCGGAACCGGAAGTAGAAGCCGACGCGGCGCCTGATGTAGTTCATGCCCCAGTGCCCGAGGTAGAGCCCGAAGCTGCGTCTGACGTAGTGCCTGACGAAGCTTGTGACGCGGCACCCGAGCAGGAACCGGAAGTAGAAGTCGACGCGGCGCCTGAGGCAACATCCGAGGCAGCACCCGTTGTGGAGCCTGAAGTTGAGCCCGGCGTAGAGGCGGACGAGGTACCCGTTCAGGAACCCGAAACGGAACCGGCTGCCGCGCCGGACGTGACACCCGAGGTCGAACCCACCGCGGAACCGGAGGCAGTGCCTGATGAAGAAGGCACTGAGCTTGCCAAACTCGAGTCGGAAACGGCGGTCGAAGGTACCTGCCAGGCAGAGATCAGTGAGGAGACGCCTCCCGAGAATCAGTAGAGTCGACAAATAGGGTAGATACGGCCGAAAGGCCTAGTCCAAGAATAAGAATCTAAGGAGCCCGGCAAGAGAGCCGGGCCCTTCATATTTTCACTCCGAATAGACACTTTCCTGCTGGAGAACCTATTCACGTTACACATGAGGGGGGAGTTCTCTTGGGTTTACCAGTGGGCACCATAATCCTAATAATAGTGGCAGTTCTGGTTTTCTTCGGTGTCTTGCATCGCGTTCTGGATAGGATGCGCCTTACCGACCGGGCGGCTTTGGTGATCATCCTAGCGATGGCTGCCGGCACTTTTTTCGATTTCAGTATTCCGGGGGGGAATATCCCTATTCGGGTGAACGTCGGAGGTGCTTTGATACCCCTGGCGCTGGTGATATGGCTTACCGTCACCGCCGAGGACGCGTCTGACAAGACCCGCGCCGTGACATCAGCGGTGATCACCGGACTAGTTGTTTGGGGCCTCACCAAAGTCCTGAACCCAGAAGAGCAGTTCATGCGGTTAAACCCCATGCTTATGTTTGGGATAGCAGCCGGAGTTATCGCGGCGCTATCGGGGCGCTCTCGCAGGGCGGCGTTTATCGGGGGAGTCGGCGGAATTCTTCTATCCGACATTTTCCATTGGATCGAACTGGCCGTCACCAATACTCCGGGGTCCGTAGCCTTTGGCGGGGCGGGCGCCTTTGACGCTACCGTTATCGCGGGCATAGTCGCCGTTGGCCTTATGGAGTTCGTCGGTGAGGCCAGAGAGCACATGGTAAAAACGCCAAAGCAGGGGGAGGGAGAAAGATGACCGGCGAAAAGTACAGGCGTTTAAAGGGTCTGGCGGTTATCTTGATCGTTTTTCTATCGGCGTTTGGCTACTACAATTACGGGCCGGTTTGGCGTCGAGCAACCGCTCCCGGCCGTGATGGCTACATGGAAAGAGACGATGGCTATTTCACTGTACAGGATGAAAGCGCCAGGACCCTGCTTACCACCGGGCACATGGTAACAGTTGGCGATGAGTTCATTGATATGGATGACATCAGATACATCATCGAGCGGGTCTCCGGCGACGTGGCGACGGCAAGGTCAGTGGGAAAGATGGAAGCTTTGCC
>DAIRWA010000060.1:7356-8993 GCA_036802545.1 Bacillota bacterium
GATGCAGAGTGGGCAAGACGACAAGGCCGGAACCATAGGCATCTATCATACTCACTCGGATGAATCCTACGAGCCGACCGAAGGCACGTCTTCCGTCGAAGGTAAAGGCGGAGTGATGAAAGTAGGCGCCACAATGGCCGATAAACTCGAGAACGAAGGGCTCGGCGCGGTCCACGACGACACGCTTCACGGACCTCACGACGCAGGCGCCTACGAAAGATCCCGGCGTACAGCGGCCCAGCTACTGAAACGAAAGCCTTTGGCGCTGTTCGACATTCACCGGGACGCGGGACCCGCTGAGCCGTATCTAAAGGACGTAAACGGTGACGATGTCGCCAGGTGTTTGATCGTGGTGGGCAGGACCAATCCGAAAATGAGCGCTAACTTGGATTTTGCCAGGCGAGTGAGGGACGCGGTCAACGCTGAGAACCAAGGTTTGGCAAAAGGCATTTTCCTAGGGAACGCCGATTTCAACCAAGACCTATACGACAGGGCCCTTCTTATGGAGGTAGGCACCGAGAAGGTTTCCCGGGAGGCGGCTGAGAGAGGCATCGCATTGGTTGCTTCAGCTGTACCTAGGCTCCTGGGAACTACCGGTGGGACCGGAACCGGCTTAAGAGGCGGCACGGGAAGAGCCATCGGCTGGGTTTTGGGCTTGGCCGTGGCCGGCACTTTCGTCTACCTTTGGATAGCCACAGGTAGCTGGGAAGAGATGAAGGCCAAGATTCTCGAGTGGTTCGGCACCGGGGGCGTAAGAATAGGCGGGCGCAGAGGTAACGGCGGCTCCGGGGAGGCATAAGGACTGTGCCTTACGGTAACGCCATCGGGCTGGGGCTCCTTCTGGGAGCCCTGGCCAGGATAGCCATGTTGCGTTCAGACTACCGCCAGTATCCGACCTATCCGCACTCGTATGTGAGCCATCTTTTTCTGGGTGTCATAGCGGCTTTAGCCGGCGCTGTCACCGTGCCCGCGTTGATGGATAAGGAGTGGACCGCGGTCACGTTCTTCCTCGTAGTATCCCAGCAATTTCGGGAAATACGAAGTATGGAGCGGGATGCCCTTAAGGCTATGGAAGACGGCGCACTGGTCACACGAGGCTCGGACTACATCGAGGACATAGCTAAGGTTTTCGAGGCTCGATACTACATAGTCATACTGGTGTCGGCTACCTCGTCTCTAGGATACGCGGTAGGTTCTGTATGGCTCGGTGTGTTGTTGGGATCGCTATCTTTCGCTTTAGGCGCTTTGCTCATGGGACGCCAGAGTCTTGGCGACATAGTGAGCGTAGAGGCCGCACCGGTAATAGTGGACGGGCGGGACATCTGTGTAGGGGACATATACATCATGAACCTCGGTCTTGTGGAGTCCAGGGAGACCATTCAGGAGCACGCCCTCGGAGCGGTCTTGACGCCGAAAGACAATAACGCCAGGGATACCATTGGGAGCCTGGGCCAGCGCCAGGCAATCCTGCACGACGCCGCCATCATCATGGGAGTCCGCAAGGATGCTGACACTCCGGAGTTCACGCCTCTTGCCAGGCGTGATTTGAAGACGGGAAGGGTCGGAGTGTATATCGTGCCCATGGAAAAGGACGAAGAGGCATTCCTCGAAGTGGTGCGCAGAGTCCCGGTTCTGGA
>DAIRWA010000061.1:0-2634 GCA_036802545.1 Bacillota bacterium
GCAATGCTGCTTGGCGTGTCCATGGCGGAGCTCATTCGTAGGGGGATTGACCAGATTCTTGAGGACGGTGACCGTGGGCTGCCGCCGGATCGAAAGAGACGCGCTATGAACGCAGCGGGCCGCTTTAGCTCGGGACTGAAAGACGTAAGCGCCAACCACGACAAGTACCTGGCGGAGGCTTACGGCAAATGACGGTATACGTTGATACTTCCGCACTGTACGCTGTCATGGATTCTGATGATTCCGGGCATATGGCTGCTAAGGATAAGTGGTTCACGCTCCTTCAGTCCGCCGACGACATGGTGTGTAACAGCTACGTGCTAGTCGAGACGTACGCTCTGGTTCAGCACAGACTTGGGATTGAGGCGTCGAGGTCCCTCCATGAGGACGTTTTTCCCGCACTCCATGTCGACTGGATAGATGAAGCAACACATCGGGAGGCAATGAGCGCAATGCTCGTAGCAGGTCGGAAGGACCTAAGCCTTGTCGACTGCTCAAGTTTCATAACAATGCGTCGCCTTGGACTCAAAAGAGTGTTTACCTTGGACGCCCACTTTGGCGAACAAGGCTTCGAGATACTGTAGTCCTGCTAAAGGACAAAGACATCACAAAGCCAAGGAGCCTGGAGCTTTCGCAAACAGACCCTAGTTATCCGTCAGTGAGAGAGTGGTTTCCTCCTAATCCTCAAAACACCTTCGCATGGTGTCCATGCTCTAAGAGTGTCGCGTTGATGATGGCTTTGGCCGTTTCATCGATTCCCGGCCACGAGGCGATCTCGCGCCCGCTGTAGCGGTTCAGTCCGGCCAACTTCTTCACTCTGTGTTCTCGAATCCTGGCCTGCGCAGGGGCATCCAGCTTCTCCAGCAAGACATCGATCGGCTCCAGAACGCCCAACTCCTTGTGAGGGAAACCCTTGTCGAATTCGTGAGCTTCTTTGGCGTCGCACTCGAACACGGGGTCTTCGTAGAATCGGCCAGTTATGCCGTCAAATGCACCGTCACAGAGGGGCATTGCCATGAACGCGTCGAAATTCTTGCCGCTTGCAGTGGTGATGTTGAACTCCATGGCTCTCCGAAACCCAACTCTTGGGTAGTAGTCCGGATGACCGAAGAACACGATGGCACGATATCCGAGACGCTTTGCTTCGGCGATGGTATGTCTTAGGAGCACCTTGCCAATCCCCTTACCCTGATACCGCGGCAGCACGCTTATAGGGCCGAAGGTAACGACTCCATGCTCATTGCCTGTTTCGTCGACGACCTTTGCTTTGGAGTACATGATGTTGCCGACTATCCTGCCGTCAACCTCGGCCACGTAATCGAGCTCGGGTATGAACGCAGGGACCTTGCGGAGCTTATGTACCAAAAGATGCTCATCGCAGCTCGGCTGATTCACGCCCCAGAAAGCTTCCCGAGTCAGTTCCTCGACCAGACGATAATCCTCTGGCCTTTCCAGACGAAGATTGACGTTCAGTTCGATCCCCTCTTCTTTCTGAGGCAGTTGAGTGTCACATGCCTCAATCCGGCTGGTCCGGTGACGCCGGCCCGACGTAGCCAACTCAATGCAGCCAACCTGATGCGGCCAGCCCAACGCTGTCAGCCTAGTGCAATCCGCCTGGTGCGGCCCGCCCAATGCAGCTAGGGCCAGCCCAGTCACACGGTCGGCCGGCGGTACAGCGATCATACTCTTCCATACGCCTGTCTTTCCATAGCGGTCTGGGGCGTTCCATGCGCCTCACTGCCCATGCAGGAAGGAGCCCGCTCGCTAGCGAACTATTGATAATCACTTCTCTGAAGCTGAACTGCCTTGAGTGAAGAGATCACTGGCAGCCAGCCGGTCTGGGTAATACCAGCAAGGGTCGAGGGGAAACCCAAAGGCCTCCCGTGTTTGGAAAGGAGAGGGGTTATTTAGTCATGCTCAGGAGACTATCGGCGCTATCAGTTCGCTACCCCTCCGTCTTGCTGCCTACCCGCATTTCGGTTTTGCCGGCGTGCTTCGCATGAGCACATCTTTCGCGAAAGGGGATTCCTAGATGCAGGCGGTTATCGACAAGGAATACGGGTTGTTTATCGGTGGGGAATGGGTGAACGGAACGGCCGGTAGGAGAATACCAATTCTGTGCCCGTCCAATGGACAAGTCCTATCGGAATGCGTTGACGCTAGTGCTGAGGATGTAGATCAAGCAGTCAAATCAGCATGGTCTGCTTTTGAAAAATGGAGGGACACGAGTCTCGCTGAACGTTCAAGGCTTCTCCTGAAGATCGCTGACCTTATAGAAAGAGACATTCCACGATTGGCCATGATCGAGACCCTGGATAACGGTAAGCCAATCCGGGACACGACGGAGGGCGATCTACCTCGGGTAGTGGACATGTTCCGATACTTCGCATCTGTTATCCGAGCCGAAGAAGGAGGAGCGACATACCTGGACCACGAGACCCTGAGCCTCATCATTCGTGAGCCCATAGGCGTAGTAGGCCAGATTGTACCGTGGAATTTCCCATTGGCTATGGCGGCATGGAAGATCGCTCCCGCTATCGCGGCCGGGAATGCGACCGTAATAAAGCCATCGTCCGAAACGCCAATGACTCTGCTTGAACTCGGCAAGATCATTTCGGAGGTGCTGCCGCCGGG
>DAIRWA010000061.1:2646-8919 GCA_036802545.1 Bacillota bacterium
ATAATCACCGGCCGAGGTTCGATCGCAGGTCAGGCTTTGCTAGACCATCCCGGGATCGCAAAACTGGCCTTTACAGGTTCCACTGAAGTTGGATACACGGTAGCAGAGGCAGCCGCGCGTAAACTGATTCCGGCCACCTTGGAACTGGGAGGCAAGTCCGCGAACATTTTCTTCGCTGACTGCGACTGGGAGAAAGCCATTGAAGGAGCAGCCAACGGGATCTTGCGAAACCAGGGTCAATCCTGTTCAGCAGGTTCGCGGGCTCTGGTTCATGAAAGCATCTACGAGGCCTTCGTGGCCGACGCTGTGAGCCTCTTTAAAAAGATCAAAGTGGGTCTACCGTGGAACGCTGATACTGTCATAGGGCCCTTGATCAGTGCCTCTCAGCTGGGAAAAGTGCTGCGTTATGTGGAAATCGGCAAGAAAGAAGGCGCGAGGCTGGCCTGTGGAGGTTACCGAATTACCGATCACGGGCTCGACAAAGGCTTCTTCATGAGCCCAACTGTCTTCGCTGATGCGCGCAATGGTATGCGAATATCTCAGGAAGAGATATTCGGACCGGTCCTCTCAGTTATTCCATTCAGAGACGAAGAAGACGCTATCAGGATTGCCAATGATAGCGACTACGGTTTGGCAGGGGCGGTTTGGACGCGAGACATAAATCGCGCCTTGCGCGTAGCACGCGGCGTCCGGACGGGCAGGATGTGGGTCAACACCTATTCGGTTAACCCGCTGCATGCGCCTTTCGGAGGGTTCAAGAAGTCTGGAATAGGCAGAGAAAATCACAGGATGGTCCTAGACCATTACTCACAGGTCAAGAACATCATTGTGAGCCTGTCTGAGAAACCTTCAGGTACGTATGAGACCTAAGGCATCAGATGAACCAACCAAGCTCCAATCCGTTCTAGCATGTTCGTATCTGGGTTCACGAATGGAGACTCTCGTTCCTCATCTCGTCACCGATGGTCGACCTCGGCTCTTTGATCCTCTTGACCAGCGAGCACTTCAGGATGGTTCTGGGGTCAAACTCGATGTCTTCAATACCAAATGCGATTCATCGCAGTTGCCAAAATCTGGATTACGATATATCATCATCGTAGAAGCCGCCAGACGTATGAACTGCACCCAATTCGCATACAGATATGAACTCCAGACGGCGTTACACTCTGCCCGAAAGGAGACCAAACATGCGAAGGAGTCCTAGTCTTCTCTTGCACCTAGCCCCGGTTGTTCTCTTGATCCTCGCGTTGACCGTTTCAGGTTGTGCTCCAAAGGCTACAGAACCGGAAGAGGAAACAGCGGCATTCCATATCGGCATAGTCACCGGCACGGTTTCCCAGTCTGAAGACGACTTGCGCGGCGCTGAAAGGCTTATCCAGGAATACGGTGATGCGAAAGACGGCGGGATGATCAAACATGTCACCTACCCCGACAACTTCATGACAGAAGTAGAGACCACCATCAGCCAGATCCTCGGCTTGGCGGACGACCCTCTGATGAAAGCTATCGTCGTCAACCAAGCTATACCGGGCACTACTGAAGCATTCCGTAGAGTAAGGGAAAAGAACCCGGATATCCTGCTTTTAGCGGGAGAACCCCACGAGGACCCGGGCGTGATCGAAAGCGTGGCTGACATTGCGGTCAACTCGGACTTTGTGGCTCGCGGATACCTTATCATACACTCTGCCAAAGAAATGGGCGCCGACACCTTCGTACATATTTCATTCCCGCGGCATATGGGGTATGAGACTCTGGGCCGCAGGCGCCAAATCATGGAACAGGCGTGCAACGACCTCGGCGTGAAGTTTGTGTTTGAGACCGCGCCCGACCCGACCAGCGAAGTCGGGGTGCCCGGAGCGCAGCAGTTCATTTTGGAAAATGTCCCTGTGTGGATCGAGAAGTACGGGGAAAACACGGCTTTCTTCTGCACTAACGACGCGCACACCGAGCCTTTGCTGAAGCAGCTTCTGGATTACGGCGGATACTTTGTGGAAGCTGACTTGCCTTCACCGCTTATGGGCTATCCGGGTGCCTTGGGGCTGGACCTCTCCAAAGAAAAGGGCGACTTTCCGGCGATCATGAAGAAGGTGGAGGACGCCATCGCCGCTAAGGACGGAGCCGGACGGTTCGGCACTTGGTCGTACTCGTATGGCTACGTCACCACGGCCGGTTTGGGCGAGCTTGCCAAGCGGGTTTTGGAGGGGAACGCGACCATAAATAGCCTGGAAGACCTCAGGGCCGCTTACAACGAATACTCACCCGGCGCGGAATGGAACGGCAGCTTCTTCTTGGACGTCGCCACGGACAAGACTGCCGAGAACCACATCCTCATCTACCAGGATACGTACGTGTTCGGGAAGGGCTACTTAGGGGCGGCGAAACTCGAAGTGCCTGCCAAGTACCTGACGATCAAGTAACGAAAATTCGAGGGGGTGCCAACCGGTACCCCCTCCCCTTCTATCACTACTTACCGGAGGCTAGTCTATGTCAGAAACCTTCCCGCTACTGCGGCTGGAAAAGGTCTCCAAGGACTTCTTCGGCAACCAAGTGCTTCGGGACATATCGCTGACTCTTGATCGAGGAGAAATCCTAGGGCTTGTAGGGGAAAACGGAGCGGGCAAGACGACGCTCATGAATATCCTCTTCGGGATGCCCGTCATTGAGGAAACAGGCGGCTTCACAGGAGGCTTGTTCCTGGACGGCAGGGAGATTCACTTCAGATCGCCTATGGAAGCCTTGGAGGCCGGGATCGGCATGGTGCACCAAGAGTTTTCCCTTATACCCGGCTTCACCGCCACGGAGAACATACTTCTAAATCGGGAATCCACGAAACCGGGCTTTCTCGTGAAAATCTTCGGCCATCGCCTGAGCACCCTAGATCTACCGGAGATGCAAAGACGCGCGACGACGACCATAGGTAAGCTCAGCTTCCCCCTTGCCCACGACATGCTGGTGTCCGAGATGCCGGTCGGGCACAAGCAATTTACCGAGATCGCCCGGGAGGTCGACAGACAGAACACCCGCATACTGGTGCTCGATGAGCCCACGGCGGTTCTGGGCGAGTCGGAAGCGCAGGTCCTTTTGGACTCCGTCAAACGTTTGGCCAAGGAAGGCATAGGGATCATCTTTATATCCCACCGTCTCTCCGAAGTTGTGGAGATAGCCGACAGAATCGTGGTGCTAAGGGACGGGTCCCTCGTACGGGACACCCCAACCGCTACGACAAGCATCGCCAAGATCGCTGAATGGATGGTCGGCCGCGAGCTTGCCGACCAAGAGCGGAGGATCCGCCATCCCGGAGACAGCGCCCCCATTCTCGAAGTCCAGCATCTTTGGGTGGATATGTCGGGGGAACAAGTGCGTGATGTGTCGTTTTCGGTGTCCCAGGGAGAGATCTTGGGGATCGGCGGGCTGGCCGGGCAGGGCAAATTGGGGGTACCCAACGGCATAATGGGGCTTTTCCCCGCCGGCGGAAAGGTCATCTTCCAAGGCAAGGACGTCCCTCTCGGGGATCCGAGAGGAGCGCTTCAGGCCGGCCTGGCTTTTGTCTCTGAGGATCGCAGGGGAGTGGGGCTTCTCTTGGATGAGCCTTTGGACTGGAATATCGCGTTTACCGCCATGCAGATCCAGGAAAAGTGCGTCAAGTCGTATCTGGGTGGTCTCTTGAAGTGGCGGGATGACGCGGCTATCACTGAAGTGGCCCGGGAGTACGTGGATTCGCTAGACATCAAGTGTGTCAGTGAGCGGCAGCGGGCCGTGGAGCTCTCCGGCGGGAACCAACAAAAGGTGTGCCTGGCAAAGGCCTTCGCCGTGAAACCCAGACTCCTCTTTGTTTCGGAACCTACTAGGGGTATCGATGTCGGCGCCAAAAGGTTGGTGTTGGACACTTTGAGGAGGTACAACGAGGAATACGGGACGACTATAGTGATGGTCTCCTCCGAGTTGGAGGAACTTCGGGCGATATGCGACAGGATCGCCCTTGTGGACGAGGGCCGAATCGCGGGCGTTCTGCCCCCTGACGCTCCTGCCACAGACTTCGGCCTGCTCATGATAGGGGCCAGACTCGAGGCGGCCTGCAATGACTAAGATACGGGCATTCATCCAACAGGCGGGTTGGCCGCGCGTGATTATCGGTATTTTCCTGCTATCCCTCTTCTTGGTGGCGCCGTCGGTTCAAGTGCGAGTCGATACTTCGATCACCAACACCCTCGTCAGGTTCGGGATGAACGCGGTTATGGTGCTGGCGATGGTGCCCATGGTGCAAGCGGGGTGCGGACTTAACTTCGGGTTGCCTTTGGGTATCATAGCGGGCTTACTGGGGGCGGTGCTCACAATCGAGATAGGCTTTACCGGGTGGGCAGGCTTTTTCACCGCGATTCTCATCGCGTCGGCTTTCGCCGTAGTCTTGGGCGCAGGATACGGACAACTCCTTAACAGAGTAAAAGGCGACGAAATGATGATCGCTACATACGTTGGCTTTTCGTCAGTCGCCTTCATGTGTATGATGTGGCTCCTGCTCCCGCTTCATAGTCCCAACATGGTGTGGGGGTACGGCGGTACGGGGCTGCGCACCACGATCAGCGTCGAAGGCTACTGGCTTAAGATTCTTGACAAATTCCTCGCCATAAAAATAACCAAGCATCTGGTTATCCCTACAGGCATGCTTCTCTTCTGCGCCTTTCTGTGCGTTCTGGTATGGGGGTTCTTTCGTACCAAGACCGGGACCGCTCTGACCGCGGTGGGGTCAAATCCTGATTATGCTCGGGCGTCCGGAATCCGGATCGACCGGATGCGTACGATTTCCGTCATCCTGTCGACGTGGCTGGGAGCCATCGGCATACTTGTCTACCAGCAAAGTTTCGGTTTCCTGCAGTTGTACATGGGACCGTTCTATATGGCCTTTCCGGCCGTGGCAGCCATCCTCATAGGAGGAGCTTCGGTGAACAAGGCCTCGATTCCCAACGTCATCATCGGGACGCTGCTTTTCCAGGGAATCCTCACCATGACCCCTTTGGTCATCAACAACATCATTCAGACCGATATGTCCGAAGTCATAAGGATCGTTGTCTCTAACGGCATGATTGTCTATGCCTTAACCAGGAAAATCGGTGCGAGGGCTGCCAAATGAAAAGACGTAATCTCTTCGGCAAGGATATGATCGGGCACATTTCCGGCGCCGCGGTCCCAATTATGTTCATCCTTTTGAGCATCATTGGGATACCCCTGTCGGGCTACAGCTTCTCCTACCTTGCTCAGGAGCTTCTGACCCGGCTTGGCAGGGATTCCTTCCTGGTGCTTTCTCTACTGATCCCGATCATCGCGGGAATGGGACTCAATTTCGGCATGGTTCTGGGCGCGATGGCGGGCCAGATCGGGCTTATCTTCGTAACTGATTGGGGCGTAGGGGGGCTAGGCGGAATTGCTCTGGCTGTGCTTATCTCCACGCCTTTGGCGGTGCTCTTGGGGTACATGACAGGGGCTATTCTGAACAAGGCCAAGGGGCGGGAGATGGTAACCGGCTTCATCCTTGCCTTCTTCATAAACGGTCTGTACCAGTTAGCGGTCCTCTACGGGATGGGCCCGGTAATACCTATCCGGTCAAGCGCGCTGGTTCTCTCGCGCGGATATGGCATCCGCAACGCGGTGAACCTTCAGAGCATCAGGCAGTCGTTGGACAAGTTGATACCGCTTACGGTTGCGGGTCTTAAGGTCCCGCTTGCCACGTATATCCTGATCGCGCTGTTCTGCCTGTTCATCACATGGTTCCGCAAGACTAAAATAGGCCAGGATATGCGAGCTGTCGGCCAAGACATGGCTGTGGCGGATTCCGCGGGGATTCCGGTGGAGAGGACCCGGATCGTGGCCATCATCATATCTACAGTCCTCGCTTGCTACGGCCAAATCATCTACCTACAGAACATCGGCACCTTGAATACCTACAATAGCCACGACCAGGTTGGGATGTATTCCATCGCGGCTCTGCTTATCGGAGGCGCCACGGTCTCCCGAGCCAACGTGTCCAACGTTTTCTTGGGCGTGACCCTCTTTCACCTGATGTTCATCGTGTCGCCGGCGGCCGGCCAAACCCTGATCGGTTCCGCTATGCTTGGGGAGTATTTCCGTGTGTTTGTGTGCTACGGCATAATCGCTATCGCTTTGGTGCTGCACGCCTGGAAGCGGGCTGAGGATAGAAAACGAGAGAGGGCCGCGCAAAGACTCGGAGGATAAGCCGGGTGTCCGTAAGACAGTAATCCGAAGAAAACTGAATCACGG
>DAIRWA010000062.1:0-1124 GCA_036802545.1 Bacillota bacterium
CCGGTGAAACTCGCGGGCTGCCTTATGGCCCCTCCCGTATCCGACCCCAGAGACAACGGCGTCATTCCCGCCGCCACCACCGCGGCCGAACCCCCGCTCGAACCCCCGGGAACTCTCGAAAGGTCCCACGGGTTGCGGGTGATCCCAAACGCCGAGTGCTGAGTGGAAGACCCCATAGCAAATTCGTCACAGTTTGTCTTGCCGGTGAACACGGCGCCCGCCCTACGAAGCTTACTCACTACGGTAGCGTCATAGGGAGAAATATACCCTTCTAGAATCTTGGACCCGCATGTGCATTGCGTGCCCTTCATGTTGAGGTTATCCTTTAAAGCTACCGGAAGCCCTGCCAACAGTCCCGGATCTTCTCCTCGCATTATAACTGAGTCCACCCTTGCCGCGTCTACCCTCGCCTGGGCTTCGGACAAGTCCAGATAGGCGTTAACCTTCGGCTCTACTTCGGAGGTTCTGGCAAGGAAAGAATCCAAGGCCTCCTGGGCGGAGATTTGCTTCTTCAGTATTTTTTCCCTAATGCTCCTTGCACCAAGTTCCCATATCTCCACATGAACCACTCCCTAGATTCCTTACTCCGAGCCCTCAGGCGCCTCACCCATAGCTCCCTCTCGGGGAACCGAAAAGTACGGCCCCTGGGACGAAGGGGCTAACCCAAGCAGCTCTTCCCTATTGAGGCCGGGACGCGCTAGGTCCCGGTCCAGAACCAGTTCTCGAATACCGTCTACGCTGTAAGTCGGCTCTACACCTTCCACATCTACGGCCTTTAAACTCCCAATGTGCCGAAGAATGGACTTCAGATCCTCTCCCAAGCGTTCCATATCTTCCTCGGATAGCTTAAGCCGGGCCAGTTCGGCCACATGCTTGACGTCTATCTCCACAACAACTCCCCCTGACTAGTAATCAACTTCCAACTCTAGAAACTCTCTGGGCGCCATAACTCTAACCCCTAGCTCCCGGGCTTTTTGGAGCTTGGAGCCCGGATCAACCCCCGCAATCACCGCATAGGTGTTCTTGGATACCGATGATGAAGCTTTGCCTCCCAGAAGCGCTATCCGTTCCTCCGCTTCTTTCCGCCTGCATTCCGGGAATGACGCGAAAACAAGCGGAGGAAC
>DAIRWA010000062.1:1134-7247 GCA_036802545.1 Bacillota bacterium
ACGAAGAATAGATTTATCCCTTTTTTTATTTTTTTGAACCCGGTGATTACCAGGGTCTTGCCCAGGAACGGTCCTTCCGCGGGGGATACTTGGGGCTTAGCCTCTGACATACCCTTAAGGCCGCTTTCCCTGAACTTGACTAAGAGGCGCTTCGTTGACTCCTGGAACCTTGTGGCCTCGATTGAACTTACTGTCTCGGGACCGATGTCCTTGACTTGTGAAAGCTCCTCCGGACTTGCCTCGAGAAAAGCATCCATTGTCCCAAAGCGCTCGGCTATCGTCTGGGACAGCCGCTGCCCGACATGCCTTATGCCCAATGCGAACAAAAGCCTGGACATTGAGTTTTCTTTTGACTTCCGAATCGAGGATATCAGGTTTTGGGCGGACTTTTCGCCTTGCCTGGGAAGCTTCCGGATATCCTCGACGGTAAGCGAGTACAGATCTCCCGCGTCTTTGACCAACCCTGCCGAGAAAAGAGCGTCGACCATAGAAGGGCCCAGCCCCCTGATGTCCATTGCGTCCCTGGAAGCAAAGTGTATCAATTGCTCGCGCAATCGCCCCGGACACGTCGGGTCGGTACACCGCCATGCGGCCTCATCTGGAAGCCTCTCCGCAGGCGAGCCGCAGGACGGGCAGGTCCCTGGCATATGGAACTCCAGCTCTTCACCGGTCCTTTTGTCAGTAAGGACCTTGACAACCTCGGGTATTACATCTCCCGCCTTCTGGATTATGACCTTGTCCCCTATCCTTACGTCCAAGTCCCGTATGATGTCCTCGTTGTGCAGCGTCGCCCGAGACACCGTCGAACCAGAAACCCTTACGGGCTCCAAAATGGCCGTGGGGGTGAGCACCCCGGTACGGCCTACTTGAACGATGATGTCGGTCACCCTGGTCTCAACTTGCTCCGCCGGAAACTTGTACGCGATGTGACCCCTGGGTGAATGAGTGGTAGAGCCGAGCCTCGCGAAAACGTCAAGATCATTCACCTTTACGACGATTCCGTCGGTATCGTAGGTGAGTTCGTGCCTCTTAGCTTCCCATTCACGAATGCTTCTTAGAAGCTCTTCCGGCGAGACGCACAGGTCGTACTCGGGTACCGGGAACCCCATCTTCTTTAGGCAGGCTAGGCCTTCTACCTCCGTCTTCACTTCTGCGTTCATCTCTCTTATTTCGTAGAAGAGCGCCCTAAGCGGTCTTTTCGCGGTTACGGTCGGATCCATCTGCCGCAACGAACCCGCAGCGGCATTTCTAGGGTTAGCGAAGGTCACAAGTCCCGCTTCTTCCCGCTCTCTGTTCAGATCCACGAAATCTTTCCGGGGCAGATACACCTCACCCCTTACCTCCAACAGAGTCGGGGAACCCGGCCGAAGCCGGAGAGGAATTGACTGCACGGTCCTGACGTTTTGTGTCACGTCTTCCCCGGAGACGCCGTCTCCCCTGGTAAGCCCCGTAGCCAGGCTCCCATCCGCATAGCGCAGTATGACAGAAAGCCCGTCAATTTTGGGCTCAACCACGAAACCCTCGGCGTGAGCCGGCAAAAAATGCTGTTTCGCCCTATGGTAGTAAGCCAACAGGTCCGCTTCTCCGAAAGCGTTCCCCAAGCTTAAGACCGGCCTGGAGTGAGGCGCCGCTCGAAATGCCCCAGAAACCGCGCCGCCAACCCTCTGGGTAGGGGAATCGGGCGTAATCAGGTCTGGATACATCTCTTCGATGGACTGGAGCTCGCGATAGAGCCTATCGAACTCTTCGTCGGAAATCACGGGGCGGTCCAAGACGTAGTAACGATATTGGTGCTCCGCGATCTCCTCTCGGAGTCGTTTCGCTCTACTGGCCGCCTCTTCGTGCGTCACATGTTTCACGAGGAATCCCCCCGCTCCTTAATCCTCCCAGGTCTGAACCTCCAAGAGCTCCCTTGGAATCTCTGCGATAAATCTGGACACTCGTGTCCGGGACTGCCCAAGGTAACCTTCTCGCGAAAAAGCAAAGGTCAGGTACAGCCTTGCCTTGGCTCTAGTCATACCTACATACATGAGTCTGCGCTCTTCCTCCAGCTGTCTCTCGTCCAAAGTCGCCCTGGCGTGAGGCAAAAGCCCCTCCTCCATACCCACCAGGAACACAACTTCAAACTCCAAGCCTTTGGCCGAATGTAGAGTCCCCATGACGCAGGCTTCCTTCTTCTCGTCGTAAGAGTCTTGATCCGACGTCAAAGAACAGCTTTCAAGGTAGTCAAACAGCGGGTTTTCCGATTCATCGTAGGCCCGGAGGGAGGCCATAAGTTCTGAAAGATCTTCAAGCCGAGACTCGCTGTCGGATGTGCCTTGGTTGCGGAGAGCGTCTAGATAGCCAACCTTCTCCAGCAAATCATGGAGGAGTTGTCCCAAGGGCATGGCTGAAGCGGCCAAAGCCATTTCTCTAAGGCATTTCCCGAAATCCAGAGCATTCTTTTTCTGCGGTCTCGTTAAGCCCTTGATGGATTCCGCATCACACAACGCGTCTATCAGCCCAACGTTTTGGCTCTGCGCGTAAAGCACTATTTTATCGACCGCGGCGGGCCCCAACCCGCGAGGCGGTTCGCTAATCACGCGTTCTAAAGAAATTCTGTCTCTGGGGTACACCAAGAGCCTCAGGTAACTGATGGCGTCTCTTATGTGCTTTCGCTCATAGAACCGAAAACCAGCGAGCACTGTGTAAGGCAACCCGGCGTTCACGAACGCTTCCTCGAAGGATCGGGACTGGGCGTGGGTGCGGTACAAAACAGCGCAAGAAGACAGTGGCGTTCCTTGGATAGCCAACCTTTCGATCTCGCCGGCGACGAATCTCGCTTCATCCTCGCCGCTCTGCCCAGCGTACACGGTTATGGGGACGCCGCCCTTCTTCGAAGTCCAAAGCTTCTTGTCCTTGCGCTCGATATTGTGGCGGACCACATTGAAAGCGCCGTCTAATATAACCTGGGTTGAACGGTAGTTCTCTTCCAGTTTCACCACCCGGCAGTCCGGATAATCTCTCTCGAAATCCAATATATTTCGGATGTCGGCTCCGCGAAAAGTGTAAATGCTCTGGTCGTCATCACCCACTACGGCAATCCGTCTGTGAGAAGCGGCCAGAAGCCTGGTCAGCTCATACTGAACCTTGTTAGTATCTTGGTATTCGTCTACGAGAATGTGCTGGAACTTGTCCTGGTACTTCTTTAAGACACCGGGATGCTCCCTGAACATCAGAACCGTTTCCATGAGAAGATCGTCAAAATCCAAAGCGTCAAGTTCCAGGAGCTGCTTCTTGTAGAGAGAGTAAGCTTGAGATACTTTGGTCTCGTAGAAAGTGTCCGCACTCTTGGCATATTCGGCCGGTCCTATCAGATCGTTCTTGGCGTTGGAAATTGTATGGAGGATCCCTCTGGGCGGATACTGCTTTTCCGAAAGGTTTAGCTCCTTAAGACACGCCTTCATGATCTTCTGTTGGTCCGAGTCGTCTGCTATGGAAAAACGACCCGACCTTCCGAGGCCCGGAAACTCGGTTCGCAAGATCCTGGCGCAGGCCGAGTGAAACGTGAGCGCCCAAACGCCGTCTGCCCGGTCACCCAGAAAAGCTGCTATCCGGGCCTTTAGCTCCTTTGCCGCCTTGTTTGTGAACGTGATAGCGAGAATGGACGAAGGAGCCCAACCGGATGCAATTATGTACGCCACTCTCCTGGTCAGCACGGTCGTCTTGCCGCTTCCGGCTCCCGCCAAGATCAGAAGGGGGCCTTCTATGTGGGTCACCGCCTCAACCTGCCTTGGGTTCAACCCCACAAGGACCCGTTCCTTTGCCGCGTTTACCCTCTTTGTATCTTCTGTCATCAAAACACCGCCACCATCAATATGTAACCCACCCAATTATAGCGGATCCTACGAAGGCTTGGCAGGCTAGCCCATGATCGGTAACCCGTACGGGGCACGAACCTTCGGCCTTTTGGCAGGAATCTGGGAACCAACGAAGAATATTTGTTGATCGGGCACATGTTTTCTAAGGCGCTTTTCCGGGTCTCATTGGGGAGGGCATATGACTAGAGGAACACCGGCGGTAGTTCAAAGCGATGGCACGATCCTACTTGAGGTAGATAACCCGGCTTTTGAGGAGGCCAGGGATAGCCTCATGCGTTTCTCGGATCTAGTCAAGAGCCCCGAATATATACACACCTACCGGTTGTCCCCACTATCTCTGTGGAACGCCGCCTCGTGCGGGATGAAGTCTTCTGAAGTGATCGAGGCCCTATCTGCCGTCTCCAAGTACGAGGTGCCCTCAAGCATCAAAACGTTTATCGATGATGCCATGGGCAAGTACGGCATCCTGAGACTAGAGAACATCGATGGGCAACTGGTGCTTCTGTCCAAAGATGTTTTCGTTTCAGAGGAAGTTAAGAGGTCGCACAAAATCTCTCCTTTCATAGAACAGATCCTCCCTGACGGAAGCTTACTTATTCGTCCTAGCGCGCGGGGGGCACTAAAGCAAGCCCTCATAAAAATGAGCTATCCGTGTGAGGACCTAGCGGGTTACAAAGCTGGAGACCCACTGAGGCTCCGGTTTGGCGCGAACGCGGATTCAGAGAAACAGTACTCTCTCAGACCGTACCAAAAAGCCGCTTGCGATGCATTTTGGGCCGGAGGGAGCGCCCGTGGAGGAAGCGGAGTGATAGTGCTTCCTTGCGGTGCCGGCAAAACCATCGTGGGAATGGGTGTTATGGAAAGAGTCGGGATGCAGACCCTGATCCTCACCACAAACGTGGTGGCCCTCAGGCAGTGGATTTCCGAGCTTCTGGACAAAACGGACTTGACCCCTGACATGGTGAGAGAGTACAGCGGCGAATGCAAGGAGATAGGGCCCGTAACGGTGTCCACTTATCAGATCCTCACATATAGGAAACGAGGCGGGGACCCAGAATACCCACATTTCGAGTTGTTTGACAGACGTAACTGGGGGCTCATCATCTACGACGAAGTCCATCTCCTGCCCGCGCCTGTGTTCCGCATTACCGCCGACTTGCAGGCCAGAAGAAGGTTAGGGCTCACCGCCACCTTAGTCAGGGAAGACGGGCGGGAAGACGAAGTCTTCAGCCTGATCGGCCCCAAGAAGTTTGACAAACCGTGGAAAGAGCTTGAGGAACAAAACTGGATAGCCCAAGCCCAGTGTCACGAGATTCGAGTAGATCTTGAACCGGAAGATCGCCTTCAGTACGCCATTGCGGAAGAACGGGACAAGTACCGCATAGCCGCCACCAACAAGAACAAACTCACCATTCTCATACACATTCTGGAGAAACACAAGAACGACCAGGTGCTGGTGATCGGGCAGTACCTTGACCAACTTGGCCACATATCGTCTAAATTGGGCGCACCGCTTTTGTGCGGACAGACGCCCAACGCCGAACGAGAGACTCTTTACGGCGAATTCAAGGAGGGGCGGCTCAAGACGCTTGTCGTCTCCAAAGTGGCGAACTTTTCGGTTGACCTGCCCGACGCTAACGTGGCAATCCAAGTATCGGGCACCTTCGGGTCCAGACAAGAAGAGGCGCAGCGTCTGGGAAGGATACTAAGGCCGAAACCCCAAGGAGACTCTGCCACGTTTTACTCCCTGGTAACGCGCAACACAAAGGACCAGGATTTTTCACAAAAGAGGCAACTGTTCCTGACGGAACAGGGATACAAGTACTCCATTTGGGAAGGACAGCACTTCATAGAATCGAAAGATGAGGAGGTGCGAAGACAATGAAGCTTTCTGAAGCGCTCTGCAAGACCTCACCGGAGCGGATCTGGGGCGTCGCGGCCTTCTATGGCATTCAACCTGAGAAGCCGGGAGTCCAGGGCGCGCAGGGGGAACCTCTCAAAGCGGAACTCTGCGACAGAATAGCCGCGCACCTACTTATCCCAGCTAACGCCTTAGTCGCCATGAACGGCTTGACCCAAGAAGAAATGCTTGCCCTTCGTCTCATAACCATCGCTGCCGGCGGAGATGGTGTCGTTGTCGAGCAATGCCACCAGAAACTGAACCAGCTATCCCGCAAGTGGCGACGGAACGGCGCCAAAGTCATAGAAGCGCTCATATCCAGAGGGCTAGTCTTCACTCGCAGAGAAGGCTAC
>DAIRWA010000062.1:7257-8833 GCA_036802545.1 Bacillota bacterium
GTCACATCTACTTTGTAGCTTCCGACCTAAGGGAAGTCTTGGCCGAATTCTTCCTGACGAGACTGTATGAAACGGCAGTGGTGGACAACGCCCGGTTTTCGCCAAGGCGAGCGGGGGACTTCGCCGCTCCTCTTCGTCACATCTGCTTGTTCTTGTCATACGTTCGCAAGAACGAGGTCAAGCTGACCCAATCAGGCAACATCTTCAAGAAGGCTCAAAACGAAATACAGAGCCTTATCGAAGAGGAAGCCGCTCCTTTAGACGAAAGCCTGTTCCCCGTGCGGTATCCTCCCCGGATGGCGTTTATCTTGTACTTTTCAAAATCCAAGGGCATGGTAGAGGAACGGAGCGGTTCCTTGTGTATCGGGCAAAAGGCTTTTCCCTGGTTGGAGACATCCTATGAATCGTGGCGGAGGGACTTGTTCGACTACTGGAAACAGACGTTTATCACACAGGATTCGGATCTGCAGACGTTATTGTGGGTGATCATGAGGGCACCTGAAGGTTCGGTCTTGTCCCTCGAATCCTTGTTGAGCGAGATGGACACCCTGTCAACCAACCACTCGTCTCATGGCTTAGAAATGCGCGTGGAGCGAAACCTGGTTGATTCCCTCGAGTACTTGGGTGGGGTCGAAGTAGCATCCTCCATCAACGGACTTTTCATAAAGCCCACCGCGACCGGCAGAGCACTGTTTGGCTCCGAGCTCTACCCGGAAGAACACTTTGACCAATACGTCTACGTTCAGTCCAACTTCGAGGTGCTTGTTCCCTCGACGGTTGGCCCCCGAATTTTGTGGGCCGTAGATTCCTTTGCGGAGCTTGTTAAGCAAGACCAGATGATGGTGTTCAAGCTAACGCGCAAATCAGTCTATAGAGCGCTGCTCCTATCCTACAGTTCGGAGACTATCCAGAGCTTCTTACGCGAGCACTCAAAGAGCCCGGTACCCCAGAACGTCTCCTATTCTATCGCTCACTGGGGAAATGCCTATGGGCGCATTGAGTTTGAGGAAGCCATACTGCTAAAGTGCGATACCGCGGAGCTAGCTGACGAGCTTCTCCTATCCCCAAGAATCCAGCCACACCTCAAAGGTAAAGTAGGTCCATGCTGTTTAGTTGTGGACAGAACCGCCTATGACCAGCTCCTATCGGCATTGTCAGACGAAGGCTATATGCCTAAGATCAACGGAAACCAGAAACTCGCACACGATGTGTCGGGGTAAACCGGCTTTCAGATGTCCCTTATCGGACGGGCAAGTGGAAGGTACCGGCCAGTTTCTTGAGCGCCTTTGTCGTATTGCCTAACCCAGAAAAAAGCCAGCGCTAAACCGGCAAGGCCTAAGATAGTACCCCACAGGGCTGGGCTTCGCAGGAGCCCGCCGAGAAACCACCCCAGGCCAAACCCTACGAATCCGGAAAAAAGCGGCACGATGTAGATGATGAAGGACAGTTTGACGTAGTCTCGCCCTTCCATCTCAAGTTCGACCAGCTCCCCCGTCTGAACTGGGCCCAGAGGTATGGCTTCCACGATAATGTCATCGTTGTTGCCGAAAGCTATGTGGGCGTGAGAACATTTGCC
>DAIRWA010000063.1:0-8650 GCA_036802545.1 Bacillota bacterium
GTGAATCGTCCCACATACGTGCATCTCCACTGATCCGGGATATCCGGATCTTCGTAGTAATACCACTCATCTTACGTCGCCCATGTATGGTAGTAATTATCTTCGCGCATCCCCCTACCTTCTTGCCCTGCTGCAACTGGCCAGGAGTATGTTGCGCTTTTGGTGTAGCCGAATGATGGGTCGCACTGGAGCCAGGCAATATACGTGCTTGGGACTCCACCACCTGCGCCGCTTGACCAAGTCCAGGAGTATGTCCATCCTCTGGTAAGGCCTACTGTCCCAGGGCCTCGTAACCAGTCTGTTTCAGCCGTGTTCTTCTCACTGTAGTACGAGCCGCTGCTGACCAGCCAGTCATCATAGTACGGGGTAAGCGTCCGCAAGACTGCCATGTCTGTTTTTTCATCCGTCACTTGCTTTCCGTTGTACATAACGGCCAGGGACCTGACAGTTGAGACATTGAGACTCCGCGACAACTCCTCATTGGCGATCACTCGTTCAAATCGATCCAGGTCAATGATAATCGTGCCAGATTCGCCAACCACCCAGAGATTGCGATGCCCATTCATGATTCCTAAAAATGGGCCAACTTCTGCTCTAAAGCCACTTCCAAAGTCATGTGCCAATGTTTGTTGTACCGTCAATAATCCATCAACTACACTTAGTTGGGGAAGCGAACTGACAGCTGCCCCCACACTCGCTGCTGAAGCGAGAACCAACACCAATGCCAGCTGGATGCAAATGCGCACTTTTCTCACCCCAGACCCACCTCTCGCTTTTGTGTCTGTTAGTCGACCGTCTCTTGATCTGCACCTCCTCAGTTGTATTGCGCATCATCTTATTCTCGATTGACCAACTAAATCCTTCAATCGTGTATTTTATCAATATACTGATTTTTGCGGGGGTGCCAATGCCCAAACCAAGCAACCAGGTTGCGACGATCTGACACTGTTTGTGCAGTTAGATGACGTTATCCAGAGCATTGGGCAAATGCCTGAAGCTTACACCGACTACCGGGTAAGGTTGGATAAAATGGGTTACGACACCACCCGGATGCGAGGCATGGGGGCCGCCGAGTCAAACGTCGACAGGTTCTCGAACCGCCCATTGAAACAACATCCCCTTCGTGCTAGAGTATGATTCTGGAGAGGATCTTCGGGGCGAGGTGAGCGGCTACGGTCGCGATTCCTCACCGGCGGTAAGAGTCCGCGACTCGCGAAAGCGACTGATCCGGTGGAATTCCGGAACCGACGGTATAGTCCGGATGGTAGAAGATCATCGAGGATCACAGGTTGATCCCGTCAATCCCCCGGGGGCCCCCTTGAGATTACCTAAGGGGGAACTACAGATGAACCGTAAGGATTTACCACTTCTCGGAATTCTCACCGCCATGTCTTTGGTGCTGGAACTTCTCGTGCACTTCCCTGTCTTGGCCGCTGCGCCCTACCTGCTGTATTCACCGGGTGATGTGCCCATCATCCTGGCATCTGTCATCGTAGGACCGGCGGCAGGCGTGGCTGCGGCGTTCGGCAACGCTACGCTCTTCGTCCTTTTGACCGGTCAAGGCGGCCCATGGGGCGGGCTCATGCACTTCATCTCGTCGGGCGGCATGGCGTTTGTAATTGGATGGATAACGAAAAAGACTGGCAGGACTCACGTGGCGATGCTGGCCGGGGTACTCACGAGGATTGCTCTTATGGTGCCGTTCAACCTGCTCATTACGCCGATTTACACAGGGCTCTCGCGAAGCGAGGTCGCCACGATGATAATTCCGGTCATCGTTCCATTCAACATCATTCACGCGGGACTCAACACAGTGCTGTCACTTGCCCTGCTAAAGACACTTCCGACGAAGTTGATGGGAAGACTCCGCTGACTGCTGTAAAGGAAACCAATAACAACTTATAGAATCCCAAGACAAGTGACTCCAGTATTGAAGGCGGGGACACGCCCTGCTAGCCTGCGAAATGAACGCTGCGGTGCAGCAGAACTAACCGAAGCGACTTAGTAGGCCGCTTGATGCAGCGCCTTTAGCATCGTGAGAGCTTCCGGCGTTCAGGTCGGGAGAACTCTGCAAAGGAGGAATCTTCCTTGGGATTCACAGTTGGCCTAGAGGTAATGCTGTCAAACTCCCTTCACAAGGGAGAACGACTTGGACTCATCACAAACCACTCCGGGCTGGACCGCCATCTAGACCAGAACCTGGATCTCCTTCGCGAGAACGGCTACCGGATTGGATGCCTCTTCGCTCCCGAGCACGGGCTTTACGGCGATCATCCCGACGGTCTCGCGGTACCGTCACTAGAACACGATGCTCTGCAGGTCTACAGCCTGTACGGTGAAAGGACCGCGCCGTCTACCGACAGCCTGGAGGGCTTGGAACGGCTCGTGTTCGACATCCAAGACATCGGATGCCGCTACTACACGTACATGTCAACCATGGTTATGTCCATGGAAGCCGCCGCAAAAGCGAGCGTCCCATTC
This sequence comes from Bacillota bacterium, assembly GCA_036802545.1. Classification (GTDB taxonomy): domain Bacteria; phylum Bacillota; class Sulfobacillia; order Fermentithermobacillales; family Fermentithermobacillaceae; genus DULO01. The sequence continues at coordinate 2,482 of DAIRWA010000063.1, forward strand.
ACGGTCCTTGATCGTCCAAATCCACTGGGAGGAATATCCGTAGAAGGTAACCTGCCTGCCCCGGGCCACTTGTCCTTCGTCTGCGGCGCCAACGTCGCCATAAGGCACGGAATGACTCTTGGCGAAATCGCGCGCATGGTGGCTGCCGAAAAGGGGCTTCCGGAACCGGAGGTCGTCCCGATGGAAGGCTGGCGGCGTTCCATGTATTTCGAGGAGACCGGCCGTCCATGGGTGCCCACTTCACCGGCCGCTCCATCCGTGGAAATGGCGCTTTTGTACCCTGGGACCTGCCTGATTGAGGGAACCAATATCTCGGAGGGCCGCGGCACAGCGACTCCTTTCACCATTGTAGGCGCTCCGTGGATCGACGGGCGTCGTCTGGCCTCCGCCCTTCGTGCCCTTGAGTTGCCCGGCGTGCTGATCCGTCCGACATTCTTCACTCCTTCAAGCCAGAAGCATGCGGGCCAACAATGTCAGGGGGTGCAGTTCCACGTCACCGACCGTCACACGCTGAAACCGGTGGAACTGGGCGTGAAGTTGCTGTTCGTCCTGAGGGACACGTTCCCGGAGTTTGCGGTGAGAGAACGTCCTCCGGGATCACATTACTCCTTGGATTGGCTTGCGGGAGGACCCGCACTCAGAGAAGCCCTGGTTTCGAGCGTTTCACCGGATTCCCTGCTGTCAACGTGGCAGAAGGAGGCAAAGGAATTTGAGGACAGAAGACGCCGGTATCTCTTGTACTCGTAGATCTATAGCGGATAGATATTTCGCGGGGATAGACGGCGGAGGAACCTCCACCGAAGCCTGCGTAACCGACAATCAAGGACGCATCCTCGGAAACGGCCGGGGAGGTCCCAGCAACGTTTATTATGGTGGCGAATCTCAGCTGGCGAGCTCGGTTAGGGCAGCGCTCGGCCAAGCTTTGGACGCCGCAGATCTGACGATGACCGATCTATCGAGCATTTGCGCCGCATTGGCAGGAGCAGGGCGCGAAAACGACCAAGCGAGAATACGCAAGACCCTGGCGCCTCTCGCAGGGGATATCCCGCTGCTGGTCGTCGAGGACACTCGCTCCGCCCTAGCCGCGGCTCACGGGGGCCGGAACGGGATGGCCATCATCGCCGGCACCGGCTCTAATTGCATCGGAGTCAAAGACGGCAAGTACGCTTCGGCGGGAGGCTGGGGCGCTCTCCTCGGAGATGAAGGAAGCGCTTACCGCATCGCTGTCTTGGGACTTCGAGCGGCCATCAAGTCACACGAGAAGCGTGCCGAGGCAAGCTGCCTCATGGAACCGTTCATGGAGGCGCTGGGAGCGGAGAAACCCGGGGACTTCATAGGGCTCATCCATGGGATGGATCGCTCGCAGATTGCGGGCCTGTCCAGAGTGGTTTTCATCGGCGCATCGTCCGGCGATGCGGTTTCCAAAGCCATCTTGGATGGCGAGGCGCGGGAACTGGCCCTGATGGCCAGCTCAGTGTCCCATGCGCTCGACCTGGACGCCCCAAGCGTCGCCTTGGTAGGCGGATGCTTAAAGAACCCCTTGTACGTCGAAATGCTCAGATACCATGCGGAGAACATGTTGCCCGGTGTCTCGTTCTGCCGCCCGGCCCTGCGGCCCTGCGAAGGTGCAGCCTTTTTGGCGAGAGACGCCTGGCCCCAATACCCGAAAGAGGGGGACTAACCCGTGAATCACACAAAGGCGGACCAAACAGAGATGGCCCAAGGAAAGGCCGATCAAGCGCAGACTGGTCACGCGAGGACAGAGACGCGAAACCCGCTGACTAAGAAGATCGATACCTGGCCTGTAGCCAATATGCTAGAAGTGATGAATGCTGAAGACCACAGAGTGGCATCCGCAGTCGCGGGAAGCCTCGCCCAAATCGAACAGGCGGTGGACTGGGTCGTCCATTCGCTGTCGTCGGGTGGCCGGGTCTTCTACGCAGGCTCCGGAACCAGCGGAAGGCTTGCGGTTCTCGACGCGGCGGAGTTACCCCCCACCTACGGCCAGCTGGGAGAGATGGTAATTCCGCTCATCTGCGGCGGAATCGAGGCTATGTTCAAAGCAGATGAAGGCGCCGAGGACAACGAAGCCGGCGGTATGCAGGAACTCCGGTCTAAAGGAGTGCGCAGCGGCGACACAGTTATCGGCGTCGCGTCCTCGGGACGCACCCCGTTTGTGGTGGGGGCGCTGAAGGAGGCCCGCTCGGTCGGCGCCAAGACTGTAGCCATTGTCGGCGATGATTCCGGGCCGGTGGCAGCGGCCGCGGACCTCACGATTTTCGTGGACGTCGGCCCTGAGGTGATAACCGGCTCTACGAGGATGAAGAATGGGACCGCCCAGAAGCTGGTCCTCAACATGATTTCCACTGCGGCCTTCATCACCTTGGGGCGTACGTACTCGAACTTGATGGCGGGAACCTCTCCACGCAACCAAAAGCTGTCGGGCCGTGCTAAGAGAATCCTTGCCGACGCGTCGGGCAAGTCCTTGGAGGAGGCCGGAGAAACCCTTGAGGATTGCGGAGGCGCGCTAGATGTCGCTCTTGTGGCCATCCTAACCGGACAATCACCGGACGATGCGAGGACGGCCCTGGCGTCTCATAACGGATCAATAAGGAAGGCAGTGGAAGCCTCTTTAGATCACAGTAGTCAGCTTCCCGGGGCCACATCACCAGCCCAGGTCACCTCGTCGTACACGGAAAATTTCGTCACGAGCCAGTCTGTCACCGATCGTGCTTGTGCCGGTATCGATGCCTGTGCTGATATCGATGCCCGTGCCGGGGCCGGGGCGGATGCCTGTGCCGGACCGTTTGCCCGCACCGCGGCATCTACGCATGCCAACAGGCTCCCGCAAGCCCGTCCTCAGGAGCTGGGACTGGATCCAGAAAGAGTAGAAGCGGCATTCGAAGTAGTCCGCCGCGCAGTCGGTGACGGAGAAGGGATCCTCCCGGGTGCGGTAGCTGCCATAGTGCGAAATGGCAAGGTCGTCGGCCCCAGAGCGTTCGGCTGGGCCAGTCGAGAACCGGAGCGCATACCTATGACGCCCAATACCATCTTTGACATGGCATCACTGACCAAAGTAACGGCGACAACTCCGGTCGTCCTAAGGCTCTGCGAGCAGGGCTATTTCCGCCTGGATGATTCTCTGGCCCGCTTCATACCTGAGTTTGGTCAAGGCGGCAAAGACGACATCACCATCAAACACCTCATGACGCACACCGCGGGTTTGCCCGATCACGTCCGCTTCTGGGAGAAGGGCCTGTTCGGCAGCGCGATAATAGATCACATCTGCGGCCTTCCTTTGGGTGATGGCACGGTAGGCCTCAGGGTCGTCTATAGCGACCTGGGATTCATCATGCTGGGAGAACTGATCCGACGGCTCACGGGCAAGGACCTGTCAGAGGTAGCGCGGGAATTCGTATTCGGCTCACTTGGGATGACCGAGACCTGCTTCCGGCCCGATCCGTCTCTCCTTCACCGCATAGCGGCCGCTGAATACCGAGCCGATCTTGGACGGATCATGTGGGGGGAAGTCCACGATGAGAACGCCCTGGCGCTCGGAGGCATAGCGGGACACGCGGGGCTCTTCAGCACGGCGCGGGATCTTTGCCAGTACGCCGCTATGTGGCTGGATGAAGGGCGGTTGGACGACATCCGCGTGCTCTCTCCCAGTACTGTATGGACTGCCACACGGGAACACTCCGCTACCGGTGAAAGACGAGGCCTGGGATGGCAGCTTAAATCCCCCACGTTCTCATCCGGCGGGGATCTCATTTCCGAGGCGGCCTTCGGCCACACAGGGTTCACCGGAACCAGCCTGTGGTGCGACCCCGATGTGGGAGTTGGCATCGTGTTGCTTACAAACCGTGTACACGCAGGCAGGGAGAATAACGCTGCGATTCGGCTCCGTCCAATGTTCGCGAACGCGGTGATGGCGGCGGTGGTGGATTGACCGAAGGCGTATTTGGCCACTGGTACCAACGGATTGTGGCACCAGAATCGCTGGACTGGTTAGCCGAAGCTGTGTGGAATCGGAGCCGGACATGGGGTCATCGCGGTCTGGTGTGAATTCGTCCGTATTATGAGTTTGGTGATGGTAACCGTGTCCGATTATCCAAGGATCATCATCGGTCTAATGTGTTTTCGTCTGAATGATGAGCCTTAGTTGGGTGAACGGTGCTTGCGGATCGAATGCGTCTTAGTCAGGTGGTTTCGATTGCCACAAGGCCTGAAAAGGGGGCGTACCGGGTGAACCTTAGTTTTGAGCAAAAGGTCGGACAGGTGTTCATGTTTGGGTTCCCGTCGGGAGATCCCGAAGGAGCGAGGGAGCTGGTGGAGGACCTGCACGCAGGCGGGATTATCTACTTCGCTCGCAACCTAGATACAGTTGAACAGGCGGCGGCCTTGTCGGAAACATTGCAGGGCTGGGCGCTGTCATCGCCTCCCGGTCTTCCCCTCCTGATATCCATCGACCAGGAAGGCGGAATCGTCGCCCGCCTCACCAAAGGGATTCCGATAATGCCGGGGCCTATGTCCCTTGCCGCTGGATCCATGGGGCTGGCGCGAAGCGACGTGAGTAGGGTTCATGAAGCTATCGGCATTCAGTTGAGAGCCGCCGGAGTAAACATGAACCTTGCCCCAGACCTGGACGTAAACGACAACCCGAATAACCCGGTCATTGGCGTCAGGTCTTTCGGGCAGGACCCTGAGGTAGTGGCGCAACTAGGAGTGGATGCAATCGAAGGGCTGCTGTCGGCAGGCGTCATTCCGGTAGGGAAGCATTTCCCCGGGCACGGCAATACTTCGGTAGATTCTCACTTTGGTCTTCCGGTCCTCCCGCATCCCATGAAGAGGCTTGACCGGATGGAATTGGTGCCCTTTCGGGCGGCCGTCGCCGCGGGCATCCCCGCCATCATGACAGCCCATATTGTGTTCCAGGCGATCGACCCTGAGCTTCCGGCGACTCTCTCGAGGAAGGTCCTCCAAGGACTCTTGAGAGAGAAACTGGGATTCCAAGGCCTCATCCTGACCGATTGCATGGAGATGGACGCAATCGGCAAGAGCCCTGGAACCGTGCGGGGCGCAGTCATGGCCTTGAAGGCGGGGGCGGACATGGTCCTCGTCTCCCATACCAGAGAATTGCAGGTAGCTGCATATAGAGCGGTGTTGGCGGCCGTCCGAAGCGGCGAACTGGCGGAATCCCGGCTGGATGAGGCGGTGCAGCGCATCCTAGCTGCCAAGCAAAGTTTCGGCGTACCGAATCCCTTGCCGTCTAGAGAAGCCACCAGACGTGAGTTTTGGACACTGTCTAGAGAATCCCACCTAGCTTCTATCACGGTTGTAAAGGATGAGGCCAATCTACTGCCATTGCGCAAGATCTCTGTCAAGCCAAGGGTCGCGGAACAGTGCACACAGTCGCCTTCGTCCTCTTCGCCTTCTACGATCGGCGAACCACTGCGTGTGCTTTTGGTCTACGCGAAAGGTTCTGGCGAGACCGATACCCTCTCCCCTCTTGGCCAAGGCCTTGCGAAGGAAGGAGTCGCGATCTCGGAAGTCTACCTGGAGCCAATAGGGCAACGAGATGATAGCGATCCGACCGGACGGATGGACATAGGTAGACTGACCGGACTGCAGGAGAACAGCGGCTCGACTGGCGGGCAGGATATCGCTAAACTGGCCAGTTGGCGAGAGGACAGGGCCCTGACCGGACCAAGAGACACTGGCGACTCGGGCGGGCAAAGAGGAACCAACATCTTGCTAGGGCCGGAGAACGACAGCGATGTCAGCAACCAACAGAGTGTCAGCAATCAGACCCGGCAGCAAAGCAACACCGTTCCGACTGACCAACGGGATGCGGGCTGCCCGATCGAACAAGAGAACGACGTTCTAAGACAGTTGGCGCGCGCAGCCGAACAGCTAACACGCGCAACAGATGCTGCCACCCTTGCCCACGTGGTGATCATCCTCACTCGAAACGCGGCAACCGACGAAGCCCAGGCACATAGAGCTGCGGCGCTAGTGCGGGCAGTCACTTCGATCCGACCCACGGTTCCCTGCATTCTCGTGGCTACAGGAAATCCACATGACCTAAGAGTCGTGCCAAGAGTTGGCACCTATGTCTGCACGTACAGCCACAGGCCGGAGGCGATGGTCGCTTTGGCAGAGATGCTGT
>DAIRWA010000064.1:0-593 GCA_036802545.1 Bacillota bacterium
AGCCGAGAGGCCGATGCCGCTGGCCGCTCCCATATCATGGTACAATCGAATCGCATCATGGAAGGAGCGCTCGCACGTGTCATCGAGAACTCGTGAGCCGGTTATCCGTCGCGCTACCAACAAAGACATCTCCCTGATTCGAGATATGGCTGTGCGGACCTGGCGCGACACGTATAGCGGCGTCATCCCGGAGGAGTCTCAAGACTCCATCCTTAACGTAGCGTATTCTATGTCGTCGCTCCTGCGCTCCATCCGAATGGACGCCTTCTTAATAGCGGAAGTAGACGGCGAACCCGGGGGGTTTGCTGATCTGGGGATGAGAGCGGACGGAACCTTGGTCCTGCACAGGCTGTATGTGCTTCCACAAGCGCAACGGATGGGGATGGGAGCAGCGCTGCTCACCGCTGCGATTACCCGGATGCTAGGCCCCGCCTTCAAGATAGTGCCGCCCGTCTATGAGACAATGGCGGGCCGCCGCCTCCAAGCAGGCGCGGCTACGGAACCCGCGGCTACCGACCACGAGAACGCCACCGTCACCTCGGTCCACATCCCCGGTTACCAGTACCCACTCATCGCCACCGTCGAGAAAGACA
>DAIRWA010000064.1:603-8505 GCA_036802545.1 Bacillota bacterium
CCGCCTCCAAGCGGGCGAGGCTTTGGAGTCCGCGGCTACCGGCCACCAGAGCGCCGCTTTCGTCATCCCGGTTCACATCCCCGGTTACCAGTACCCACTCATCGCCACCGTCGAGAAAGACAACCCGAAGGGCCGTGCGTTCTACCGAAAAATGGGGTTCGCTGAGGGCAAAGAAGAAACGGTTGACTTGGCCGGAGTGCCTCTCCCCCTGGTAAACATCATCTCCTCTGTGCGCAAGATGGAGGACGAGAAGCCGCCGATACCTTTCTCTCCACCTCGGGCTCGACCATCGGTCTAGGTCCGAGGCCACCCAAGAACGAGCGCCGCCATAGTTTCGCTGTTCCCGATACGTGTACATGAGGGGCTGTTTGAATCGCGCTTATCGTGGCAACGCGGCCAATACCCCAATGCTTGTGCTTGCGGGGCCTAGCACCGTACTGGCACGGGTATCGCCACGACTCTCGTTCCACCGGCATTCGCTCATCAATGTGGAGGACATCGCCTGAAAGGGCTTGCCCGTTCCAATTTACACCAGAGTGAATATGGGTCAAGCATAGCCTCATAACCCTCTTATTGGAGCAGGCCCAAACGCGTCGGGGGCCGTGTGTTCCAAAAAAGGGGTCTGGATTTTCCGGGCCTGCTCCGCCAACAGCCCTTACTTCCAAACCTCAGAAATGTGAACCACCTTAAATTTTTGACTGTTCAAAGCCTCTACCAGTTCCTGAACCTTGTCCGTCTTGACTCTCAAGATGATAGATGCTCTGTCTGACCCCGGCCGGCTGTAAGTCGACAGACTGGATATATTTATCCCGGCATCCCGCACTACGCCCGCAACTTGCGCCAGGATGCCTGCTTCATCCGGGGTGTCCAGAGTAATCCTCGTCCCCTTAGCCCGGAGGCCCATAAGTGTAACCATCGCCCTGAAGATATCGTTCTGAGTGACGATGCCTACTATATGACTTTGATTATTCACCACAGGTAACGCGTCTAAGTCGTGGAAGTACATATGGAAAGCAGCCATTTCAACGACTTCGTCGCCTGTTACCGTGACGACGTTAGAACTCATCACGTCCCGTACTTTAGTAGTATCCAGGTAGTCGCCTACATCGCCGGGCCTGTTGGTGATGATGTCCCAGTCGGTGACTATACCCATGACCTCGCCATTGTCACGTACGGGGATCGCCTCGAAGGTCTTTTCAGTCATCAAGGTCAGAAGTTCTCTCAGAGTCGCTTCGGACGATATGGAGACCGGATTCCGGGTCATTATGTCTCTGACGAACATATCATGCTCCCTCCAGACTTGTATACTTTCAAGATTGAGGGAGGAACTCCTTCAAGAAAGGATCGACGAGGGTCACATAGATTTCGATATGATGCCTCCGCCATAGACGATGTCTCCCTGGTAGAATACTAACGCCTGACCCGGAGCAACCGCAAAAAGAGGACGTTCAAACTCAACTACGGCGCGCTTTTTGGCGTTTCGGACATCGTAAACCTCTTCACCAACGCCCGCTATCTCGCAAACCCCTGCTCGCGCACCCTCGGCTTCGTGCAATACACCCCCGAGGTCGGCAGCATTCCCATCCCTATCCGAGGCCTCCTCGTTCCCGTCCTTCGGGATCGGCCGCATTACCGCCTCTACTTCGGTTCCCCTGTACCTGACCATACACGTGCCGCTAACAGGCGCATCCAGACTCCCTGCGGACGGGAAGTTCAACCGCTCAATGACGCACCCTCTGGAAAACGCCTCTTCGCGGCTTCCAACCACTACCGCATTGCGTTTCACATCCAAAGAAACGACATAAACAGCTCTGCCCGCTTGAGCGCCTACTCCGCGACGCTGCCCTACAGTGTAGAACGGCAAGCCTACGTGCTTTCCGACAATCCGCCCCGAGGTATCTTCGATATTACCGGGTTTCCCAACGACGCCCCTTCGTTCAAGGAACTCTCGATACCCATCACCGGTCACGAAACAGATTTCCTGACTCTCTTTACGCTCGGCAGTGGCCAGACCGGCTTCATGCGCGATTTCCCTAACATCAGACTTGGTCAGCCCGCCAAGCGGGAACATGGAATGCCGCAGCATCTCCTGAGTGAGGCCATACAATGCGTAACTCTGGTCCTTATTCTTGTCAACACCGCGAAGAAGATAGGCGGTAAGCGAAATGACCTCGGGAACGTCCGCTGTCGATTGTCCCTCATCCCGGGCAAACGCGTGATTTTCTACCCATGCGCCGTCTTTAATCATCCGCGCCGCACGGACGTAGTGCCCGGTCGCCACGTACCGGGCGCCAATCTCGCGGGCTTTGTGAAGCAGGTGGCCAAATTTCATGACTTTGTTGCACAAGAGGCACGGATTGGGGGTTCTGGCCGTCGCGTAATCCCGAACGAACGGGTCAATTACCCCGGTCTCGAACTCTTCTACGAGATTGACCGTGTAATGAGGGACTCCGAGCCGATGGCACACCGCTGCCGCGTCCCGCGCCGCATCAGCAGTACAGCAAGGGGTGGCGCCACCCCGGTGGGACTCCGACACGTCGACGGCACCATCTGACAACAATTTCATTGTCAGGCCAACCACGTCATACCCTGCTTTGCCGAGAAGCAAGCAAGCGACCGAGCTATCCACCCCACCCGACATTGCCACTGCCACTCTGTGCCCGGCCATAGACGCGCCTCCTTGCTTGACATAATGCATGGACTACCCATATAGATCGCGGTCAACCATCTATGCGAGTTCCAAGTACCGCGCACTGATCACGTTCCCCGCACCTAAATCGCCAGTAGCTCCACTTCTCCCCTAGGTAGCATCCATCTTAACGCAATTATCCGCTGCCCAAGGTACCCAACCGACCCTTCCCATTGAGCCCCGGGGTTCGCGCACCCTATCGCTTCGCCTTAATAGTATCCCAACCCGTTCACTCCCGAAAGGAGGAAGCCCTCGCGTTTTCGGCGAGGGCTTCGAGCCCGTCGGATGGTAGATGATAGTCCGGCTCTAGCCTACAGACTCTCGTCCGTATTTCTTCATGGGCACGAGCATGGGCTCAGGGCAGACTGGGGTCCCGCGGACTACTGCTCCGACGGATGGATAGGGAATCAGCACCTCGGCAGGCTCCGGTGAGCCGATGGGCACCGCAAGAGCCAGGAAATCGGCTCCGACTTGCGTCAACTCGCCGCTGATCACGGTCGTAGGGCAACACATCATGGGCGGCCTGCCGGGCGGGTAGACGTCTACTCCCTTAACCATAGGAGGCCAAGGACATGGTGGCCACGGCGGGCATGGCTCCGGTGGAGCAGGCTCCACCGGCGGGCACGGCGGCATGGGTGGCATCGGGCATGGCGGCCCGGGAGGCTGCTCGCCGGGACAGACCATAATGGGAGTCGTGACCGCGTTCAAATAGACGGTAACCGGCTCCCCTAAAGAGGTGGCCAAAGCTTCAAAAATGGTCAGAGGAACGTGGTTAGCGATGGCTTCAAAGTCTATGGATGGCATTAGCGTTTCCCCCCAATCTAGGGCTTCGTCGTCAACATGTTATGTCAAGCCGCGCCCGGGCGTTCCATTCTGCTCTTTGTCCGCTAACCGACATCCTCGTGCCTCTGCCATGCGTTTATCCTCAGCTCCTAAGGGCAGTCGCGTCGATCCGCCGATGCGGGCGACCAGCGATCGCATTCGATAGACGTGGACATACTACTGTCATGCCAAGTCCCCAAGAGTTCTGGCGAATAGACAGAAATGCGGACATAGCAAGCAGGTTGCGACCGGTACGGGATTTTGGGTTGTCGACTCAGAAGCCGCGGCAGGTATGAGTGACACCCAAAGCAATCATCAGGGGGGTTACGGATGAGGTGTTTTTTGGGCGTAGATGGCGGTGCCACCAAGACCATGACCGCTTTGGGCGATGAGACCGGACGGATCCTAGGCACCGGTGTCGCAGGCCCAAGCAATTACCAGGCAGTCGGGATTGAGCAAGCGATGCGGAATGTCCGTCAGAGCGTCGAGGCGGCCTTGATGGACGCATCTGTCACAATTGGCCGGATGGCCTACGGACTTTTCGCGCTGGCGGGAGCCGATTATGCCACTGACTTCGAAGCACTTGCTCACGGATTGGGTGAAATGTGGCCGGCTTTGCCTTTGGAAGTCATCAACGACACGTGGGCGGCTTTGCGATCCGGCGCGGAGGAAGACTACGGTCTCGTGTTCATCTCGGGGACGGGCGCAAACTTCGCGGCAAGGGACCGCGCCGGCAAGAAGGTGACGGGTAGGGGCATAGGCTACCAATGGGGAACCGAGGGAGGGGCCGGTAGACTACTAGATTCGATTCTACACTTCGCTTTTAGGTCTCACGACAACACCGGGCCGAAAACGGCGCTGGAACCCAAAATCCTCGATATCCTGGGCTATGCGGACTACGACGCGTTGGCATTGGCACTCTATCAAGCCGCCGGTAAGTTGAACTTAGCCAACCCCAAGACTTACGACCTGGTTCCCGTGTTGTTCGATTTGGCGTTCCGAGGCGACCGCGTCTCCCAAGACATCCTGGTGTACACGGGCTCTGTCATGGGCGAAATGTCGGGCCGGCTCCTCCAGAGCCTGAACCTTGCAAGTATAGAGGTAGAAGTAGTCCTCGCCGGAAGCACTTTCACAAAAGGCAAGAGCCCGCTCCTGGTCTCTAACTTCATCTCGGCCTGTCAACGATACGCTCCGCTGGCCAAAATCAAGTTTCCCGATATGGAGCCCGCTGGCGGAGCATTCCTGTTAGCTCTTGAGGCGGCGGGGATCTCGCCCAAAGGTGAGGTCCGTAAGAAGACCATCGCGGGTCTGACGGCACTTACCGCGCTCTAGTTCACAGCACACAGAAAAACCCTTGCGGTGACACAAGGGTTTTCCAAAGTAAAAACGAGCCCCTAACCTGAAACGCAAACGGGTTTACCTGATTACTCTCACTCTAGTCGGCCTAAGAACCGTACGCCTATAAACGTAACCTTTGCGCAGTTCGTCGATAACGATACCGTGTTCGCCGCCACCTTCCTGGGCTGCGACAGCATCGTGCAGGTTGGGATCCATGGGATGACCTACGGGCGATGGAATCAGCTCGACGCCTTCTCTCTTCAGGACCTCAGCAAACTGCCTCCTGATCATGCCAACGCCCTTGATGAAAGCCTGAAGCGCCGGATTTGGCTGGGCAGCGTCCAAGGCGCGATCGAAGTTGTCCAGCACTTCGAGAAGGGACAGGATGAAATCCGCCTTCTCGCGGATAATCCGATCTTCCAGGTCCCGTTCCGTCCTCTTCCGAAACCGATCCAGGTCGCTCCTGGCCCGAAGGAACTGGTCATTTGCCGTTTGAGCCTTTTCAACCCAGACGTCTCTCTCCGCGGCAAGGGCGGTGGCCCGACCTTCGCACTCCTGCACGTGGCTCAGCAAAGACTCTATCTCAGCCCGCATCGCTTCAACCAGATTCCGAAGCTCACTTTCGTCACGGTCCACGACGGATCCGGACTCCACATCTTCCCTGAGTTCGTTCTTTGCCTCGGCAGCAGCATCCGCCTCACCTACAGGGCCGGCCTCTGCAGGATGCCTGGCGTCCTTTTCGTCGTCAGCGGGATTCGAGGTGTCACCGGTTCCCTGCTCAGGGCCTTCGGAGTCCGTTAGGTTTCCCCGCCGGTCAGCTTGCTTATCGGCCTGCTTGCCACTTGGAATCAGCCTCAATGCTCATCGCTCTTTTCGTCTTTCTTATCGCCCTTGGCGTGAAATTCCGCGTCGTACACGTCTCCCTCAGAAGCGCCCCTGGAACCTTGCGCCCCTTCCCCGCCTTGCGGTCCGGCTTGCGCGTCTTGGGCGCCTGCTCCGGGCTCTCCCGTGTCTGTTTGTGCCTGCTGGGCCTGGCGATATAGCTCCTCGGCCAACTTGCTGGCAGCGTCCAGAAGCTCCTGCGTGCCCTTCTTCATCGTCTCTACATCTTCGCTCTTCAGGGCCTCTCGAGCTTTCTCCAGCGCCTTTTCCACGTTTTGCCGATCCTCTTCGGAAAGCTTGTCGCCGGCATCCTTCAGGCTTTTCTCCACCGTGTAAATCCGCTGCTCCAGCTCGTTCTTGGCGTCGACGGCTTCGCGAGTCTTCTTGTCCTCTTCGGCGTGGCGCTCCGCGTCTTCTACCAGTTGGTCGACCTCGTCTCTGGGCAACTGTGTGGAAGCCTTAATGGTGATGTTCTGTTCCTTGCCGGTTCCCAAGTCTTTGGCTGTGACTTTCAGAATACCGTTGGCATCGATATCGAAAGCCACTTCAATCTGAGGGACGCCCCTGGGAGCCGCCGGCAATCCGGTTAGGTTGAACCTACCCAGCGACCGGTTATCCCTGGACATCTGTCGTTCGCCCTGCAACACGTGGATCTCAACCTGAGGCTGGAAATCTGCGGTGGTGGTAAATGTCTGCGCCCGGCGAACCGGTATGGTCGTGTTTCTCTTGATGACGGGCGTCATCACGTTCCCCAAAGTCTCGACTCCCAGGGTCAGAGGAGTGACGTCTAGAAGCACCATGTCCTTCACGTCACCGGCTAGGATCCCCGCCTGGATCGCCGCGCCAATGGCCACGACTTCGTCTGGGTTGACCGTGCGATTGGGCTCCTTGCTCGTAAGACTCTTGACCAGTTCTTGAATCCTGGGCATTCTGGTGGCTCCGCCGACTAGAATGACCTCATCCAAGTCCTTCACGTCAAGCTTGGCATCGGAAAGTACCTGCCTAAAGGGCTTGACGCACCGGTCGGAAAGAGCCTTAGTGATCTCCTCGAACTTGGCCCTGGTAATCCGGGACTCAAGGTGAAGAGGTTGGCCTTCACGGTCCGCGGTTATAAATGGAAGGCTCACGGTGGTTTCCAGGACAGAACTGAGCTCGATTTTCGCCTTCTCGGCGGCCTCAATCAAACGCTGTAACGCTTGACGGTCCTTTCGGAGGTCAACACCGGTGTCCTTTCTAAACTGTTCGGCCACGTGGTTGACTATTTCTTGGTCGTAGTCATCGCCGCCTAGGCGAGTATCCCCAGAGGTAGCCAATACCTGCAAGATGCCGTCTCCCACCTCCAAGAGGGAGACGTCGAAGGTGCCGCCTCCCAGGTCCCATACGAGTATCTTCTCGTTTTCCCGCTTGTCGATACCGTAAGCGAGTGAGGCAGCTGTCGGCTCGTTGATAATTCTAAGCACTTCGAGACCGGCAATGCGGCCTGCGTCCTTTGTGGCCTGACGCTGAGAGTCATTGAAGTAGGCGGGAACGGTGATGACCGCTTGAGTGATAGACTCACCGAGATACTTCTCCGCGTCCTCCTTCATCTTCCTAAGTATGTGACCCGAGACTTCCTCAGGGGTTATCTCGGCGTCTGTCGAAGGCAGGTAAACCCTCACTTCGTCGTGCTTTCCGCGGCGAACTTCGTAAGGAGTGCGATTGCGCTCACCCTCCACCTCAGCGTATCTTCTGCCCATAAAGCGCTTGATGGACGAGATCGTGTTGACAGGGTTCAAGACCGACTGTCTTCTAGCCAACTGCCCGACTAGTTTCTCTTTGTTCTTGGTGAAAGCTACAACTGACGGCGTTAACCTCGACCCTTCGGCATTGATGATTACGGTGGGTTCCGAACCTTCCATAACCGCGATAACCGAGTTGGTGGTACCGAGGTCAATGCCAACTACTTTGGACATGCGCGCACCTCCGTGAGTCACTGATTCTTCTTTGCGTAGTTCTCTGTACTATCCTCGCAGTCGCCTGAGCCGGAGTCCTTATCTCCGCTCGAAGGTTTCTCCGGAGCCCCTCTATAGTCTCCCTCCATAGCGAGAATTACCTTGATCCCTTGGGTATTGATACCACAATCCCTAAAGAGGTAGATAACCCTGGCAAGAAGCCTGAGGTCATTATCAGAA
>DAIRWA010000065.1:0-4333 GCA_036802545.1 Bacillota bacterium
GCTCATGGAGACCGGCATGGTCCAATCGTGATGACGCTTCTAGCGTACATATTGCGTCCGGGTTTTCAGACCATGATCATTGCCATGTGCGCGACAGGCTGGTTGGGTATGGCGCGGTTTGTCAGAAATCAGATCGTGATTATCAGAGACCGGGAATACAACCTTGCATCAAGGTGCTTGGGCACCCCTACCTCCCGGATCATCCTTAAGAACATTCTACCCTACCTTGTTTCGGTTATCGTGCTGCGCATCGCGCTGTCGATCCCCGGTACCATCGGGTGGGAAGTCTTCCTGACGTACATCGGGTTGGGGCTGCCGGTCAATACCCCGTCTCTCGGCAACCTGTTGAACGAGGGCAGGAGGATAATCATGTCACCGAGCTTGCGATATCAGCTGGTCTTCCCTGCCGTGGTGCTATCCATAATTACCATTTCATTTTACGTGATGGGCAACGCTTTCTCAGACGCTGCCGATCCTCGCAATCACTATTAGGAGGCGGAAGCTTATGAGAGAACCCATTCTGTCAGCCAAAGACGTAGTCGTGAAGTTCAGTCTCCGGGGCCAGATATTAACGGCCATCCGACAAGCGTCGCTGGATCTATACGAGGGAGAGACGCTGGCCATCGTGGGGGAATCAGGGTCCGGCAAAAGCGTGTTCACTAAGACCTTCTTAGGCATGCTTGACGCAAACGGTTGGGTGGATTCAGGCACCATCATGTTTGAGGGCACAGATCTGGCCAAGTTGAAAACCGAGAAAGAGTGGCTTCGGTTCCGGGGAAAGAAGATCGCCATGATCTTTCAAGATCCCATGACCGCCCTAAACCCTCTAAGGACAGTGGGGTTGCAGATACGGGAAGTGTTAGAGCTGCACCAAGGACTAAGAGGAGACGCGGCCAAAGATAGAACTATTGAGATACTGAGCCAGGTCGGGATCGACAACCCGTCCATGAGGTACTCTCAATACCCCCACGAGTTCTCGGGAGGGATGAGGCAGAGGGTCGTCATAGCCATAGCCGTCGCATGTAACCCGAAGATACTCATCTGCGATGAGCCGACTACCGCCTTGGATGTGACTATTCAAGCTCAGATCTTGGAACTCATCCGGAGCCTGCAAAAGCAACTGAATCTGACGATCATCTATATCACCCACGATTTAGGCGTGGTGGCAAACGTCGCCGACACCGTCGCGGTCATGTACGCGGGGGACATTATCGAGTACGGAACGTCAGAAGAGATCTTCTACGATTCCCGCCATCCTTACACATGGGCCCTCCTGTCCTCTCTGCCCCAGTTGGGCGTGAAGGGCCAGCCGCTGTATTCCATCACCGGAACGCCTCCAAATCTGTTTACCGAGATAGTGGGAGACGCTTTCGCGCCCAGAAACCCGAAGGCTCTGAAGATCGACTCTGTAAGACGTCCTCCCTATTTCCAAGTCACCAAGACTCACATCGCCCGCACGTGGCTTTTGGATTCGCGAGCTCCCCAGGTTGAACCGCCGGATGCCATCAAAGCCATGCGCGCCAAATACGAGAGGGAAGCGATATGACAACCATATTGTCCCAATACGAGCGGATGGTAGGTTAGGCCTAGAGGTGAAACTTGGAGCCTATTCCATAGAACTTATACAAGAATATGGATAGGACGGCGATCTGGAACGCTGACCAAAGCAACATGGGGATTATGTTCTTCTGAAGCGACTTAGAGCCATCTCTTTGCGGGATCGGGTGTGCCGGTCTGCGTGAGACCAGTCCGTTCTCGTCTCGAACTAGTATAAGCTCCGCCCCGGAGACTTTGTCTTCGGGCAGATCCTTGGTCGCCGGGCTTTCGTAGTGCCCTAGGACTTGGGGAGGCTTGCTCTTGGGGCTTGGCGCGAGGAAACCGGTCTTTCTGAGATACAGGAGCCAGGCCAAAAGGACGTGAAGCGTCATGAACGTAGGCAAGAGCTGCGCTAGGTAATAAAGGTTGCCAAATCCCCATTGGGCCAAGGAGTATGAAATGCCTGCGGCAAACAGGGTAAGAACCAGTCCGCAGCAGAAAGATTTAGGCGAGCCCACCATCATCACCCATGCAATAATAGCACATTGAAGCCGAGGTGATTGTATATGACCCGAGGACTTGCAGGCGGTAGAAGATCACTAATGGCTCTGAGTCGCTTGTCGGCGCTCATTCTCTTGGCCGCCTTAGCGGGTCTTGCCGCCTGCTTACCAAAAACGCCTGTGACAAAGCCACCTTTGTCGGCCTGGAAGGTTAAGGTAACCATTCAAGAAGGCATCTCCCGATATCTAGACTCTATCGGTTTCTGCGATAAAGAAGAGGTGTTCACGGTTTCCTGCCAAGTTGACGGAGAGAAGGTCATTCTCTCTGGAGAGGCCTCAGAACCGGCCCACAAGACGGCCATGCTTGAGATTGTTTCAAGCCTACTCCCCGAGATCAAAATCATTGATAATATTACGGTCCTCCCAGGCCCGTCCTTGGGCGATGATTGCTGGGGAGTATTAAGGGTTCCAGTAGCGGACTTAGGAGACGGGCCTAACAGCTCGGGCGGCGACCACACCGTGACCCAGGCACGTATGGGAGACCGCCTCCGACTATTAAAGGAGAACCTGGGCTGGTACCTCTGCCAGATGGATGACAACTACCTGGGCTGGATAGCTCCTTCAGACGTATGGGTGACTGACAAGGATCCGGCAGAAGCCTTTTTCTTGGGCCATGTGGCTCTGGTTACCGCGCAAATGACTGCCGCGTACAGAAGCCCGAACGGGGATCTTGCCCTAGAGGAGAACCTAGTCCAGGGGACAGTACTCCCTATTGTCGCCGTGGAAGGTCAGTGGGCAAATCTCAGTCTTCCGGGTGGTCTTAAGGTTTGGGTCAAAGCCGGGGATGTTTTCGGCTTTGATTCATACAACAAGGTTTTTTCCGAGGCAAAGGGAGCTGAAGGGATCTTGGAGACTGCGAAACAATACGTCGGTCTTCCCTATCTCTGGGGCGGCTGCACTTCTCAAGGGTTCGACTGCTCGGGCTTCACTCAGTTTTGCATGAAGATGAACGGGTACTTCATTAGAAGGGACGCTCATATGCAACATGAACAGGGTGAAGAGGTGGCTAAGGACGACCTTTCTCCCGGGGACCTGGTATTCTTCTCAGACAATGGGCGGACTGCTTCTCACGTGGGTATATACATGGGAGACTCCCTATACATACATTCCGCCGGCACCGGGCTGGCCATCAATAGTTTCGACTCTTCCCACCCCGATTACATAAAGTCTCGCAATGACACATACTTAGGAGCCCGCAGGATTATCAAGTAGAATCATGATCCAAAGGAGCCCGCACCGTAAGGGGTGAGGGCTCTCCTTGAGCGTCTTTGCTTGCGGATGCCTCGGTTTCTAGCCTACAGCTCCCGACACCGGTATCATAATCACCTGACCCGGCGATAAGGCCGTTGTTTGGGTCAATCCCGGGTTGAACGAGGCCAACTCCGCGGCAGTCAGCCCGAACCTCTCGGCGATTATGATGATCGTGTCCCCTTCTCGAATCACGTAGCGCCGCCCTCCGTCCCTGTGATCCGGTCTTGGTTGAGGCACATGGCCGTCACCTCGTCCGGGTATCCTGATGATGTCCCCCGGGAATATCATCTCCGGATTGCGGATCTGCGGATTTGCGCGGATCAACAGCTCTAGTGGGATACCGTGGCGTTGCGCTATGAGATACATGGTATCACCGGGCTGCACAACGTACTCCTGACCTACGGGAGGGCGAGGCCTGCGATCCCAGTCGCGGTCCTTATCCCAGTCGCGGTCCTTATCCCAGTCGCGGTCCTTATCCCAGTCGCGGTCTCTGTCCCTGTCACGATCTCTATCCCGATCCCGGTCGTCATCCCACCTGTCACCTGTGGGCGAGATTATTATGATGATGCGGCACTTATCGGCGATCCTGCGCAACAGATCCAACATACGGGATTTTCGCCTTGACGCTCGGATCATGATCACTCGTGCCGGTCCGTCATCCATCATGGGATCCAGCCTAAGATATCCTTCTTCCAGCACTTCTGTCTCTCGGCTGTACAACATGGGCAACATGGTCTCCAGGTCTTCGGGCACGGTCACGGCGGTGAAGTCGCCGGGCACCTCAACTCCTAAAGCGGC
The DNA here is from genome assembly GCA_036802545.1 of Bacillota bacterium. Classification (GTDB taxonomy): domain Bacteria; phylum Bacillota; class Sulfobacillia; order Fermentithermobacillales; family Fermentithermobacillaceae; genus DULO01. Next base: position 4,146 of record DAIRWA010000065.1, read on the forward strand.
CAGAAGCTGGGTCGCGTCGGTCATCTGAGTTTCCTTAAGGTTACAGAGCTCCTCAATCAAATCTAGACAGTCAGTATCTTTTCCGACTACATGAAGTCTCTCATAAACGGGAACCAGCTCTCGCTCGCGTGACCAGGTAAAGGCCCCTGCCTGGGTCATGGCTTGGTCTGGCATTTCACATACCTCCT
>DAIRWA010000065.1:4343-8440 GCA_036802545.1 Bacillota bacterium
AGACTACCATCCTTTTCACTCTATGAGTGGGGCTTGGTTTTGGTGACCGGAGGCCCTCAAACAAAAAGCCCCGCTTTGGCGGGGCGCAGTTCACTGCTTCTCGTTGAGGCTTAAGGCGGATCGTCCTGCTTAGGCCTAGGAGCAGGCTCGGGCCACGGCCACATCCCCTCTTCTTGCCAGGCGTTCTCGGGTTCTCTCCAGTACCAGCTTTCTTCAGGATCCGGCGGCTCAACCCGGTCATCTAAGGAGTCCGGCTCTGGCTCCTCCTGGAAATATGGGTCAAACTGCTCTTCAAAGAAGGGTGACTCCAGCTGTGGTCTCTTTCTCGGAGGTCTGTTTCCGTTCTTCGGGTTCTTCGGTTTATTGGCGGCCATGCTGTCCCTCCCTCACCTTAGAATCCAGGAGTATGCTCTCACCGAACCGCGGTTTGTATGCGGCAACGACAAGACTGGAACGATGGCGGACCCAAACTAACGTTTGCACCGAAAGGCAGCACATGGTAAACTTCTGTTCGATAGAGCAAAGAAAGCTGGGGAGGGCACGCGAAGTGACAAAACTCACCGCGCAACAAGCCAAGGTGCTGGAGGCCATCAAAGAGAGCATCCGCGAGTCCGGATACCCACCGTCCGTGCGTGAACTGTGTGGCAGGCTTAGTCTCAAGTCTACCGCAACTGTGCACACCCATCTTCGAAACTTAGAGCGCAAAGGTTACCTAAAAAGGACGGCTCAAAAGTCGAGAGCGTTCAACATAACCGACGATTATGTAGAGAAGAGTCCCGGCCCGGTTCTGATGTTGCCGCTGGTGGGCATGGTACGGGCGGGCAGTCCTGTGTTGGCCGTGGAAAATATCGAGGATATGGTTCCTTTCCCCCGTTCATTCGTTAAGTCCGAAAACGTGTTTCTGCTTAGAGTAGAAGGCGACAGCATGATAGACGCCGGCATATTCGAAGGCGATTTCGTCTTGGTTCGGCAGCAGGAAGCGGCGACGAACGGTGATATCGTGGTAGCCCTTCTCGGAGATGAAGCCACGGTGAAAACCTTCTACAAAGAAAAAGACGCGGTAAGGCTCCAGCCTGAAAACCCACGGTTGGCTCCCATAGTCTCCAGAGACGTCAAAGTTGTAGGAAAGGTTATAGGCTTGTACAGAAATGTACGGTAGCCTTTAGCGACAAGCCCCAAGGGCTTTTCCGGCGGCCAGGCACGCGAGGATTACGTGTTCTTTGGTAAGCCCGCCCTGTAAGTACGCTGTGTACGGCGGGACGAAGGGCGCATCGCATGACAGCTCTATGGATGAACCCTGTACGAAGGCCCCTGCCGCCATGATGACTTGGCGGTCGTAACCGGGCATGTCCCAAGGTTCGGGAGTTGCGTAAGAGTCAACCGGCGATGTAGCCTGTATGGCTGAGACTAACGCCTTCAGGCCTTCCGGACTGCCTACGGTAATGGTTTGGACTATGTCGCTGCGCGGGTCAAATGGGCCCGGGTCTACCTGAAGTCCTAATCCGCTAAAGTAGGCCGCCGCGAAGGACGCCCCTTTCAGCGCCTCTCCCACGACTTTTGGAGCCAGGAATAGGCCTTGGTAGAAATCTCTGTAGCCGTGGGGGTTGCTGCCCACTTCCGAACCTATGCCCGGAGCGAACAGTTCCTCGGCGGCATTCTCGACGGCGTCCTTCTTCCCTACTAAGTAGCCGCCTGTTGGGGCCAGCCCTCCCCCCGGGGTTCTTAATCAGAGAGCCAGCGGTCAAGGTTACGCCGAGTTTCGGAGGTTCCGAGGGCTCCACGAATTCGCAGTAGCAGTTGTCTACCAGGGTTTGTACTTGTGGCCACCGCCGCTTCATTATGTTCATGAAGTCTTCCAGACATCGCATGGATATGGGTCGTTTCTCCGAATAACCCCGGGACCGCTGTACGGCGACCACGGAGGTTCTTTCGCCGATAACCATATCCAACTGCCTTTCCAGGTCCAAAAGCCCTAGAGCGCCCTCCTGATAGCGCGTAAGAGCGTCTGTCTTTCGATATCTCACTCCACGTTTTCTCGATAGGGTTTTCAGCACGGGCTCCAAAGTATCGTAGGGCGTTCCGGTGACGCTGACCAACTCATCGCCGGTCGCGAGGAGTGACTTAAACGCGGTGTTAAGAACGTGAGTCCCGGAAGCCCAATGGGTCCTAACCATAGCGGCTTCTCCCGCGAAAACCCTGGCGAAGATCCGGTCAAGGGCTTCGCGCCCAACATCCCCGTAACCGTACCCAGTGGAACCGGAGAGATGAGAAAGACCTATTCTCTCCCCGATGAAAGCGTCCAGCACTTTGGATTGGTTTAGGAAGACCGCTTTGTCGATTTTGTCCCAAACCGTACCCAGGGATTGCTTGTATTCTTGGACTAACTGTGACGAATCTACATAGAGCGATCTGGTGTCGGTCATCTTTCTACGACTCCGGGCCGTTTGGCCAGGCGTTCCGCGTCGCCGGGCAAAAGCGCGACGGTTACGGTCACACCTGAATCTTCCGCGTGTTCTTCCATGACGGTACCCACCCTCTTTATCTCGAACACCAAGTCGTAAGCCGAGTACGGGATGAACCACGTCGCGATCTGTCTGGTTTCTGCCAGCGTGCCTACGACCGCATCGGTAAGCTCTTGAAGCCCGGTTTGGTGCAGAGCCGAGACGGCTACAGACGGCCTTTGCTCTTTGACGACGGCTATCGCCTGATCTTCCGGAACTAGGTCCACTTTGTTGAAACAGTTAATCCTGGGGCGATCCGATACGCCCAAGTCCGACAAGACTCCTTCGACGGTCGCCATCTGTTGCTCCCACACCGGAGAGGAAGCATCGATCACATGGACTATGACATCGGCATCCACCGATTCTTCTAAGGTGGAGCGGAAAGCCGCCACCAACTCATGGGGGAGGCCTTGAATGAAGCCCACGGTATCGACCAGCAGGACGACTTGGACCGATGGTATTTCCCATTTGCGCACCCATGTATCGAGGGTGGCGAACAGTCTATCGTCTTGGTAGGCGTCTTCTTTTGTCAGAGCGTTGAACAAAGTTGATTTGCCCGCGTTGGTGTACCCGACCAGCGAGACGACCGGAACGCGGGACTGGCTTCTTTTCTTTCGCTGCTCCGTCCGAATCAGTTCGACCTTCTTCAGATCTCTATTAAGCTTCGCGATGCGATTCCTTGCTAGCCTGCGATCCATTTCGATCTTCTGTTCTCCCGGGCCCCTTGTGCCTATCCCACCGCCCAAGGCCGACATGTTGGTGCCATACCCGGTTAGGCGGCTTAGCTTGTGGCGTGTAGCTGCCAGTTCCACTTGCAGTTTGCCCTCCCGTGTCATGGCGCGAGAGGCGAAGATCCGCAAGATTAGCTCAGCGCGGTCCATGGCCGGAACACCTGTGATTTCTTCAAGGTTTCTGGCTTGCGCGGGAGTAAGGGCGCCGTCGACTACGATAAACGACGCTTCTCGGGATGCAGCTAAGCCAGCCAGCTCCAACGCCTTGCCTTTTCCCACATAGGTGCGGGAATCGGGGGCGTCTCGCTCCTGGAGTATAGTCCCGGCAGGTTGCCAGCCTAACGTGAGGACAAGCCGCGCAAGTTCATCCATAGATTCTTGGGCTGAAAGATAGGGCTTAGCCGTATCGGATATTAGTCCTTTGTCCCTAATCCCGACCAGTATGACCGATATGGGCTTAGATTCGTTGTTGGATTCAATTAGCATTCTAACCTCCGGGTGAGGAACGTCTCACCTCTTGAGATTATACAACATCCGCCGAGGCTTCCAAAAGTTCCTCGGTTTCTATGAACACCAAGTCTTGCCTGGTGAAGGATTTATCTCTAATGAGCCTTACTGCCTGCCGTCTCATGGCTTTTTCAATAATGTTCCTTACCAGGCGAGCGTTTGAAGGCACCGCCTCTGCCGCCATCTTTCTCTGGACGATTTGCTGCAGGGCCACCCGAGAGTCCGTCTTCAAGCGATAGTCTCTCTTGTTTAACATGAGTTCGGCGATGCGCATCAGATCGGGAAGATCGTAATCCGGGAAGTCAAGGTGGATGGGAAAACGGGATCGAAGGCCGGGGTTGGACCGGATGAACTGTTC
>DAIRWA010000066.1:0-8336 GCA_036802545.1 Bacillota bacterium
GCTTCGGAAACCTCTCATGCATCCTCTCAAATCCCTGACCTTGCCTCGATTTGAGACACTCTCAAGCCGAGCCCGCCCACCCCTGCACCTCATCACGGCGGAAGAACTAGATTTCGTAGCTCCTACCGGAACAAAAGGGGTATGGCTAAACAAAGAGGGGATCGCGGGGGTGCGGGCTGAGACGCACCCGCTAGAAAACGAGACCGGACGGCTCAGGCTCAGGAGATTGGAGAACCGAGGGGCGGGAGGCTGAAGGGGTTGAGCAAAGGAGGCAGGCCGCGTGCACCAGCTGGGAAGGTGTACTGGGTGGTTTGGACCGGGGGAGTCGGGTTAATGCAGTCGGGCCGAGAAGTGCGGCTTCGACAGCCTGCTTTATCGTAGACCATGTTGCATCCACAACCCGCAGTTTCCGGGGCCTGGAAAGGCTCAACTTCGGCGGACGGCGCTAACCTCCTCACCATTCAGTCCTCTCCACCACTGACGCTTCCGCCATTATGGATATCGGTATCCCATCTTCGAACCCGGGGAGCCACGAGAGATAAGTAGGACGTATCCTGCATGTCGCCGTCAGAACGAGCCGCGGCTCGACAGAGGCGGGTGGGTTCGAGACCATTGCGCACACAGTCTCAACATGGGCCAGCCCCCCAAGATTCCCAAGGTTCTCCTGTGCAACGCCGGTGGCCACAGTTTGCGCGCTAGACTCATCAATTGCGACAACACCTTCAGCTAACAGATCCCAATCCAACTCCTGCACCCCCGCCAGAGCGCCTAGGTCACAGGCTGCTTGAGCGATTTTCCTCACGCAAAATACAACTCCTAGGTCGCAGACCAAGCCTACCAGCAGAACCGCCACGGGTAAGAACAGGGTGACAAGAACCATGACGCCCCCCCGTTCGTTGGCGCAGCGCCTCCCAAGATGGCGCTTGGTGAGAGCGTCTTCCCTATCGCGGCACAAATTCACTTCTGGTCACCGCCTTAGCAGTCAGGGTTATCGTGTGTCCGACTACGGATCCGACCACAGGGCTCAGCACATCGTAGTCGTACGCAAGAGAAACTCTTATGGTGGTACCGTAGATTGCCTGCTTAGGTGTTATATCTGCCACTACCTTGGAAGTGTCGATTCCTGATAGGACCAACAGCTCATCAAGGCGGGCCAGTGCTCCGGAGGTCTTTCCTCCCTCTACAGCACAGACTCTGGCCACCTCGCGAGCCGCGGATGTCAGCACCAGTTTCTCGTTCAAAACGAGCCCGGTTTCCAGTATGGAGAAGAGGATGAGCACAAGCATGAACAAGACCAAGCTGAACTCAGCAACTGCTTGGCCGGATTCATCCCGGACAAGAAGGTCTGTCCGATGCGCAGTAGTGGCGCCGTAATCTGCCTTCAACTTCATGCTATTGCAGATCCTCTCTGAACCGTCCGAGCGGTTGCCCCCGCGATTGCCTGAATGGAGTCTCACGCACCCACCACCTCCTATGCCTAGTGAGCCGGCGGACCCGCCAAGACATGTCTCCAGTGCTCCTCGGGCGGGCCCGCCAATCCGACGCTATCGTCCAATCTACCGAAAAGTGAGTTCACACAAAAAGACCTATCGTCTGCCGCCAAGTTGGAGCCGCTTCGGTGGGCTCTCTTAGGATCTGTTCTAGGGACCCCAGGCGGGCCCGTTGGGACATGTTACGGCAACTCCTCAAACAGGCCCGCCGATTCGACCGATTTTCATGGCCCGCCGACACAGAGAGAAGCATCATCTACCGCGAGACCTGGGCGACTCGGCAGGCCCGCGGGAATCTGTTCCAGGAACTTTCCGACCTGGCCTGCTCTCAATAGACGGTTGGCTACTCCCTCCAGCTTCCGATTGCTTTAAGGGTTCACTGGCACTGCCTCGAGTTTGTCAATCACTGCCTGGATCTTGGTTTCCAATGCGCCGCCTAGATTAGTCAACACAACAATGACCGCCACGCTGACAAGGGCCAGCACAAGAGCATATTCCGAGACTGTAGTACCGGCCCGGTCCTTAAGTACCCCTTTCAGACGATCCAGAAAAGCCCTGTACGCCACATCAGCCCTGACACACAACTTAAGCATTTGTTCACCTCCTTTACCACCGACTTCTGAGGAAGACCAAGAGATGAGGAACAATGGCCACGATTAGCACGGGTGGGAGCAGAAACGCGACTGTTACGAGAGAGAGCTTGATCGGCAAGGCGTTGAAGCGATGCTCTGCTTCCTGCCGAGCCTCGTCGTCGGCTTCCTCTGCCAGTGCCGTCAGGACGGTTGACATGGGCGTACCCAGCACCTCTGCCTGGACAAGCATTGACCTTAGCCTTCGGGCATCTTGCACCCCGTCCTTCTCCATCACAGTCAGCGCCTGACTCAAAGACAGCCCGCCCGCGGCTCGAAGACTGACTTTGTCCATTTCTTGCCGCAACGCGCCTGTCGTCCTCTTGGCCGCTGCTTGAAAGGACGTTCGCAAATCGAGACCGGAAGCGGACGCGGTTGCCATCCCTTCCAGCATCAGCGGCCACTGTGCCTTGATCTCCTCAATCCATTTGCGTTTTCTAGACGCCGCTTCTCGCGAGACGATGAAAGCAAGCGCCGCCCACGCAAAGGCAACTGAAACCCATGGCCCTTTCAACCCAATGGATTGAAGTACGGCCGCGACGCCCAGGGCCGCCCACGGCCCGAGGGTGAACCAACGGGAACGGAGCACCCGTTCCGCAGAATGACCGTCAGCGGGCCTCCTGGGGCTCAACCGTGAATCCCTTCTAGTGGCCCACCAATATCCGATTAAGGCCAGAGAAGAGCCCCACAGGGCACAAGGGAGAAACATGTCGTCCATGAGAACAAGCACCTACCTTTGCTTACGCGGGGTCACACTGGCTATGAGCATGTAGACCGCGAAGACCCCGCAACACCATAACCCCAGAGCGACGAGGAAAAGCTGGCGCCCTTGGGGGTCCCCGACCAGCGTCTGTCCGATTCGCGGATCCTGTCGAAACGTGAAGAATCCCATCCCCCACGGCAAGACAGTAAGCAAGATCGCGGTCAGCCGTGCTTCAACGAGCTTCGACTTGACCTCTCTATGTCTGGTTCTAATCCGACGCGTCTCGTCGGCGGCACGACACAAGAGAGCCGGCAGATCTCCTCCGTTCACTAGCCCCAAGTCGAAGACGGCAGCCAATCGAAGGAATTCCTGGTTTCCCGCGGCGGCGGAATTCAGAGCTCCGAGAACCGACACTCCCGACTCATACTCCTGACAAGCTCTCTTTAGAAGCCTGTATGGCACGCCGCTCCCCTCTGCGGCAACGCCTTTAAGGGCTTGGGAAACCGTCTCTCCAGCGCGCATGTGAGAGGCCAAGGAGAATGCGATTTCCTCCCACAGCATCAGATCTTCCTCAGATCCGAAAAGCTTGTCCCACAAGATCCTAAGCCTCTTACCGAGGGACGATTTTCGACTTAGTGACCGGGTTTCAGACAGGACAGCCGGGCCGAGTGACCACCCCCTGGCCGCCTTCCCCACATCTAAGACCAGAAGCGAGACACCGAGACCCAAACACGCTGAGCACAAAAACTTTGTCACTGTGTCTCGCCTCCCCGAGACCAGACTGTCTGTAGGCGTTCAGCTCTATCCTTCCCGATCTTCTCGAGGAACCACTCCGGTAGGCGTTCAGATACTGACCCGTTGTCTTGCGCGTAGATCCGGCAGACTTGAACCTCACCGTCAAGCAAGCCGACGAGAGCCACCTCGGAAACAATCCTTGCGCCGCTGGATTGCTTGACTTGGTGGACGATGATGTCCAGCGCGGATCCAATCCACGACTCTAGCACGCTCAGAGGCACCGATTCCTCTGACATCAACGCCATTCCAATAAGCCTGGCAATGCAATCGTGTGACGAGTTGGCGTGAACCGTGGAGAGACAGCCTTCATGGCCGGTGTTCATGGCGGTGACGAGGTCAAATGTCTCTTTGCCCCTGCACTCGCCAATGACTAGCCGATCGGGACGCATGCGCAGAGCATTCCGCAAGAGGTCTCTCACTGTCACAAGGCCTCTTCCCTCAACGTTTTCGGGCCTAGTCTCAAGATGAACGACGTGGTGACCGGAAATACTGATCTCTGACGAGTCCTCTATGACTATGATCCGCTCGTTCTGTCCGTAGGCGTTGGCTAACACGTTCAAAGTTGTAGTCTTGCCGCTGCCGCTCCCGCCTGTGATAACTATGTCTAGCTTGGCCAAGACACTTTCTTGAAGGAACGAAGCAAGATGGGACGGCACGGTGCCGATTGAGACCAACTCTTTTAGGTGCGAGTATCTTTCGGGGAACCTCCGGATAGTCAAGACCGGACCATTTAGCGACAGTGGAGGGACGATGGCGTTCACTCTGGACCCGTCAGGGAGTCTTGCGTCCACGTATGGAGAGGACTTGTCCACTCGCCTCCCGACGCTGCTGACCACTCTGTTGATGAGGTCCAAGACGTGAGCGTCTCCGTTGAAGTTGACATCGGTCTTATGCAACACTCCGTTTCGCTCCACATACACTTCTTTCGGGCCATTCACCATGATCTCGGTCACTTCGGGATCGTCCAGAAACTCGTCTATAGGACCCAGCCCGCATAGCTCCTGCACTATCCTCTCAGCTAGATCGCGCCTTGTCAGTCTGCCTACGTAGAGGTCACATGAGACAATGAGTTCGGACACCAAGGCGACCATCTCACTACGCTTATCCCTTGACATCCTGGCCGCCATGACCAGGTCAGCGTGGGTCTCCAGGACCTTCTCTCGGATAGCCTCCGTGACGTCCTCTATGGACCTGTCTCTTACTTCAGACGCCATCCTTCGGGATCGGTATGCTTCTGAGTCCAGCTTCTTAAGAATGCTCACCAAAACAACCCTCCTCGTCTTTTCTCCGGCTTTCTCGGTCCCTTGTCCCGAACCAACCCGGGCGACAGCTTGGACGCTACTTGCCAGATCGCCTCAGAAATTTCGCTCTTGGAATAAAGGACGACCGGCTTTCCCTCAAACACGGACCTTTCCACAGCTTTCCTGTCGTCCGGCACCGCTCCGATCAATTCCGCTCCGAGAAACTCTTGGATCTTGGATAACGGCATTAGAGAGTCTTTTGAGACGCGATTCAGCACTACGTTTAAGTGATCTTCTTTGATGCCTAATCTCCTTAATATGTCTAACGCAAGCTTGCACTGCTTAAGCGCGGCTACGTCCTGGGTGACAACCAGAACGACGTTGGTTGCGGCGTCTATGCACTCCCCCACCACGTCACTTGTGATATCCGGCGGAGTGTCCACATAGAGCAAGCCCCATCGACGCGACGCAAGTGACAAGATGCCGCGCACGTGTTCGGGAGTGACTAGGTCTGACAACTCAGGCCTTCGGGGGCCGCACACCACGGAAAGACCTGATGGTCCGTGTCTCAGGCAGTACCGGTCAAGCCCTTCCGGGCGCATATCCGCCAACACAGGGACCAGGTCATTAACCGTTGGGCCATCCACCAGGTCGAGGTGAACCGCCACATCCCCCGAGTAGAGGTCGCAATCTAGCAGTCCGGCTTTTCCGCCTGTGGCCAAGGCTGCGGCACAAGAGAGATTTGTGGCAAGGAAAGTCTTGCCGACGCCCCCTTTCGGACTCCATACGACGATAGTCTGGGGCGTAAGCACGCTAGCAGCAGCTGAAGTGCCGTCCGGATCGACCCTTGGCTCATGTGTGATCGTCTCCTGCCCTTCCTCTAGGACGACCAGAGACACCTTCGGGTAAGCCGTCTTGAATCTGGCGATCCAGTCTTGGAAGGATTCGCCCCTGGTCGGCAGACCTCTCTCAACGGCAACCACGTTGACCGGCATGCTAGTCAAGATGAACTCGACCAGAGTGAGGTCTCGAAACGACCCAACTATGTTTGCCCCGGGCCATTTGGCGGCGGCGGCCTTCTCGCAAGCCGCGCTTCCCGCTATAAGCAGAGTAGGTCCTTCCTTCATCGGTTGCCGTACCCACCCTGTATGTAGTCTGAATGAACACCCGAACTCCTAGGAACCAGAGACAAGTACACACTGCTGTTCTCAAGGCTGGACGCGATGATTTCGCACTCAGCCGGCGACAGAAGCACCAAGGCGCCTTGAAATTCGTCGGAAGACCTGTCGCGGACAACTTCCATCACTTGGACGTCTCTGAAGACGACGGTTTGCCCGTATGCGGGACCCCTGGAAGCGCAGATGACATCGACTGTCTCCCCGCTCTTTACCAGGCCTCCAACGGCCCTAGCCGCTACGGCGGGGATGAACATCCCTCGCGTCTCCGATGGCAGGTATGCTGACAACCCGATTTCCTCCTTTTCATGAGAGACATGGCCCGACTGCAGAGGCTGACCCTTAACCAGAGGCATGATGCTATATGAGCCTATTGCTTGTTCCAACGATGTCAATGCGCCAACAGGAACGCCCTTGGCGGGAACCTCTGCTATCTTTACGTCAGAGGCTGTAAGCCTTGAATAAGCCTCTACTGCCTTGGTGGTGACTACTAGCGGTTGAACAGTTACGTAGAGACTTAACAGTCGAAACGAAAGGAGAAACGCCGCAAGTCCTAAGCCTAAGGCAGAGACCAGTAAGCGATGCCTCTTTAGAGCAGTCTTCATTGCTTGTTCCACCCCTTTTGGCTGACCGCGCCCGGCGGGGAAGGCTGCGAAGGGCGCCGGTGTGCTCATGGGCAGACACTGCCGATCCCACGAGGGTTGCAGGTCACACCCCCTTTCGAGTGTGGGACGCGGCTCGCACCGGGCACGGTCGGCTGGTAAGTCTTACCAGACACCAAGAGTCTACATTCCTCTTCCAGGATTTGTCAACACTTGTCCCCAGAATTGCCAAATCCTAGTGATGTGACTGTCAGTTTATGGTAGTGTGGGGCTGCCGGTGTAAGGAGGTTTAGGCAATGAGAAGAATTTGTCGGAAACCGTTCCTATTTTGCTTCGTTGTACTTCTTCTAACGGTATTGGTTCCGCAACAAGCTTACTGCTCAAATGAGCCATGGTATGAAGATCTGGATTATCATTGGGCTAGGTTCTATATTCTGGTCCTGCACAGAGAACGTGTTACTGACGGATGGATCTACTATCGGACGAGTAACCCAGTCACCTACTACAGGCCGGATTGGGAATGCACTCGGTCTCAATTGGCGGTATTGCTCTGTAAAGTATTCGGCCTTCCGGAAGCAAGACCGGTTTCCCCTTCCTATCCGGACGTGCCAAAGGGCTACGCTTTTCTCCAGAGTAAGCCTGGATGGGCCTGGATAGAGGGCGCTCTAAGCGGGGGCATCGCTTTCGTTCCGGCCGGGTCCCCGTTTCTGCCCGATGCTCCAATAAGCCGCCAGGATGCTGTTGAGCTGCTAATCAGGGCACTTGACCTGTATGAGTACGCTCATTGCCTTTCCGACAAAGAAGTCTCATCACTGCTGGGACTCTTTCGAGATAGCCACAAAGTCGCCGCTGACCGAAGGCATTCCATGGCTTGTGCCATAAAGTTGGGGATAATTGATGGCTACGAAGACGACACTATTCGCCCCGAAGCACCCATGATGCGGGCTGAAGCCGCCACCGTGGTATACCGCTCGTGCCTCATTCGCGTTGACGCGGATATCTCTACCTTTTCGCCGGATGGAGACGGCATCGACGAAACAGTAAATTTCACCCTTACACATCTTAAGAACCGGAACGTTACCCAATGGCAAATGGTCATCCAAGACCTTTCCGGCAAAGTCGTCTATTCCTTCAACACGTACGGAGCAGACGGAGCCCCACCAAAAACTGTGAGCTGGGACGGGAATAATGGCCTCGGTTCACCGGTTCCCGCCGGCCAGTATTCGTATCAGGCTTGGGTCAGAGACAGCCAAGGCAACCAGTTCTTCTCCATAAAGAAGCCCCTCACGCTCATAAGACACAGTCTATCGGCGTCCCGCTCACCGTCACAGGTAAGAGACGGCGACAGACTGAGCATTACCGCAAATACGACGCCTGCCCCGGTGACCGTAACGGCGCAATTCGCCGATGGGGACCTGCGAGAAATGCAGCCAAACCAAGACAACACCCGTTGGTCGATAGGCAAAATCATTGGCCCATCGTTACCGTCCGGTTTTCAAACGGTGCTCGTCCGTGCCGTGTTTCCAGGGGCCATCCGGGAAAAATCCCTTTCTTTCACGAAGGTAAAGGAACTGTGGATAAACCCTTCGGTTAATCCTAACCCAGCTGTCGGAGGACAATCGGTGAACCTGGAGTGTGGGACGTCATCGGGCGTAAGCCATGTGACCGCGTCGCTCTTTGGCCAAGAGCACGTCCTGGTGT